>JAYSZC010000585.1:0-9800 GCA_043738235.1 Lewinellaceae bacterium
GTACAGTGGCCGAACTGCTGGCTATTCAGGAAAATCTGGAAAAACAAACGGCGGGATACACCAACCTCGATGCCGAAATTGCGCAATTAGAGCAGTCCATCGCCAAGCAGGAGGCGCAACTGACCCATATCGCGGCTACCCTGAGCGAGCGGCGCAAAAGCACCGTGCAACCTTTTGAGGAGCGCATCCATGGCATGTTGCACCAACTCTCCATGCCCCATGCCCGGCTCCGGGTGGACATACAGGACACCGACAGCCTCACTGCCACCGGCGCGGATGATGTGCAGTTCCTGTTTGCTTCCAATATCGGCAGCAAGTATTTGTCTATCAAGGACGTCGCTTCGGGCGGCGAACTCTCGCGGCTCACGCTCTGCACCAAAAGCCTTGTCGCCGACGCCATTCCGCTGCCTACCCTGATTTTTGACGAAATCGACTCCGGAATCAGCGGTGACGTGTCGCTGAAAATGGGATTGATTCTCAAGGAATTGAGCGACCGGCACCAGGTCATCAGCATTACGCATACGCCGCAAATCGCGGCCCGCGCCGACGCGCATTATTTTGTGTACAAAAAAATTGCCGACAACCGCACGTTGACGAATATCCGCCTGCTAAACCACGAAGAACGGATTCGTTCGCTGGCGGTGATGCTGAGCGGGAATCCGCCGAGCGATGCGGCGATCACCACAGCGGAGGAGCTGGTCAAGGGATGATTTGATGGAACACGGATTGAACTGATGAGACACGGATTTAAAAGGATTTTTTGCGCTTACGCGCACGTAGGAATAATAGCAACGCGGATGACACAGATAACGCGGATTAAAACGGATTTTTCCCTCGTAGAGTAGTTGGATACGAATGAATGGAAAGCGCAAAATCCGTCCGATCCCGTCAACTTTACAAGGGGAAAAATCCGTTTTAATCCGCGTTATCTGCGTCATCCGCGTTGCTATTATTCCTACGTGCGCGTAAGCGCAAAAAATCCTTTTAAATCCGTGTCTCATCAGTTCAATCCGTGTCCTAACTACTCTATAGCGCGTAAGCGCAAAATCAAAGCACATGCAGCAACCACAATCCTTCTGGGAATCCCTCTGGCAAAACGCCGAAACGCGCTGGGACCTCCAAACCGTCTCGCCGCCGCTGGCTGACTACGTCGATCAGATTCCGCCTGAAAAACGCAACTTGAAGGTGTTGATTCCCGGCTGTGGCAACGGACATGAAGCGCTGTACCTGCTGGAAAAGGGTTTTACGCAGATTACCATGCTCGATATTGCGCCGACGGCTGTGGAAAGTCTGCGGAAGCGATTGGATACCGAGTTCCCGAACTGGCAGGATGCGCTTCAACTTGTCTGCGGTGATTTTTTCCAACACGAAGAGCAGTACGACTTGATCCTGGAACAAACGTTTTTTTGTGCCCTTGACCCGAGCATGAGAGCGCCTTATGCATTGAAAATGAAGGAGTTACTTGTTCCTGGCGGTAAATTATCCGGCTTGTTGTTCGACCGGGATTTCCCGGACGGGCCACCATTCGGAGGCAGCAAGGCGGAATACGAGGCCTTGTTCGGGAAGCATTTTCGGATACGAACGATGGAGGCTTGTAGCAATTCTGTGGCGCCGAGAGCCGGAACGGAATTGTTTTTTATAGCGGAAAAATAGTGTTACCACATAGTACACATAGGGTTTCACATAGTACACATTGAACATCTTGGTGTCTTATGTGTACTATGTGAAACCCTATGTGTACTATGTGGTTAAAAAACCGTTGTGGTAAAAACCCGTTTCGAGATGTCGCCTGCTCGTTCCTCGCAGACTACACCTCTCCACCGCCCAAGCATTATCACACTAATAACTGATAACCAATAACTAATAACTAAAATGCCCGCTTCCCCACCCTTTCGCACCGGTTTTGTCAACATCATCGGTCGGCCCAATGCCGGGAAATCAACGCTGATGAACGCTTTGGTGGGCGAACGTATGAGTATCATCACGCACAAACCCCAGACCACCCGCCACCGCATTATCGGTATCCTGACGGGTGAAAATTTCCAGATGGTGTTTTCCGATACGCCGGGTTATGTGAAATCGCCTTCCTACAAAATGCACAATGCGATGAACCGCTTTGTGGAAGGTACCGTGGAAGACGCCGACCTGATGTTGTTCGTGTTCGACCTGACGGAAGAATTGGAAGACGACAATCCGGTGATCGAGGTGCTGAAAAAAGTGGAAGTGCCCATTGTCCTGGTGCTAAACAAAAAAGACCTCGTCGCGGATCAACGCGCCGAAGACGTGACCGGCTGGTGGAAAAAACGCATCAAAGTGGCCGATTCTATCGCCATTTCAGCGCTGAAAGGCAATGAAGCCAAAGGTTTACTGGAAAAAATTGTGACCTACCTGCCCGAAGGCGACCCCTACTACCCGACCGACCAACTGACCGATCGGCCCGAACGGTTCTTTGTAGGCGAAATCGTACGGGAAAAAATTATGATGCTTTACACGGATGAAATCCCCTACTCTACTGAAGTGAGCATCGAGTCGTTCCAGGATTCAACCACCACCAAAGGCGAAAAGATTGCGCGCATTCAGGCGACGATTTATGTGATGCGCGAAACCCAGAAAGCCATTATCCTGGGCAAAGGCGGCGCAGCCATCAAAAAACTCGGCACCCACGCCCGCGGCGACATCGAGCGTTTTTTGCAAACAAAAGTGTTCCTCGAACTCACGGTAAAAGTGCGCGACAACTGGCGCGACGACGAAAATGCTTTGCAGCGATTCGGGTATATGTGAGGCGTGCCCCCCTATCGCACCAGCGTAATATCGCCCTGTTTGGTCACGACCCTCCCGTCGATTATATCAAATTCCGCATAGTAGACAAAAACAGCCGGGTTTTGCAGCACGCCGCGGAAACGGCCGTCCCAGCCGAAGTCGGGATCGTTGGGCAGGAAATTTTCCTTTATAAAAACCATATCGCCCCAGCGGTCGAAAATGTAAAACTTCCGCACATTGGGCACCTGACTCACATTGGCAAACACAAAAACGACGTCGTTCTGGTTGTCATTGTTCCAGGGTGAAAAGGCATTTGGGATGTAAATATTCGGTTCGTCATCCACCCTGACCAACACCCGGTCCGTAGCGGAGCATCCGTCTACACTGATGATTGTCACCGTATACTCCCTTGATTCATAAGGACTTACATACGGATTCAGCAAGTTGATGATCGAATTTCCATTAAAATGGAGACCTTCCGTCGGCGACCAGATCACGGTATCAATGAGGGCCAATGGAAAAGAAGACACCGTAGCCTGTATGTTGACGCCTTCCCCCAGTTTTATATCTACTTCCGGTATAACGGAGATGTTTGGATCAGGCGCTGCAGGAATGTTCAACATCTTATTATAAATGCAGCCATTGGCATCCCGGATAAACAGATCGTAGACGCCCGGGCGCAGGTCTTCAAATTCCGGGAGCGTATTGTAGCTCTCCCCGTTATCGATGGAATAGACGTACGGGCCAACGCCGCCGCTGATTTCAGTAAACAAAATAATCCCGTCATTGTCCTTACAGGAAGGAGGTTCCAGTTGCACCGTAAAACCATTGGGTACATTGGTTTCCTGAAAAACTTCTACGGCATCCGTTTTTTTACAACCTGTGCTTTGATTCAACACCGTCAGAATATAGTCACCCACCTGGCCTACTATCGGCGTGAGCGTATTGGCGCCGGATACAATTTCCCCGTCCTGCGTACTCCAGGCATAGGAATATTCAGCGCCGGAAGAGGCTGTTCCCGTCAGTTGCACTTCTTGTACGTTGCAGGTGAGCGTCAAGGGCGGCCCGGCATCTGCATTCGGCAATACGATATTGGCCGTCACAGCAGCGGTGGCAGCATTGGAACACCCGTTTTCCAGGTTGATAACCGAGAGGGTGTAATCTCCCGTTGATTCCACGATGGCAGTGGCGTTGTTTGTCCCGCTGACAATACTTCCATTCACCGTTGTCCAGACGTATGAAAAACTGTTGGAACCCGTTCCCGAAGAAGCCATACCTAAAATTTCAACCTGTATCTGCAAACAGGTGAGCATCGCAGGCGCCGGGATAAGGATGGAAGGCGAAAGGGTATCGCTGTTCACCAGCACCTGGTCAGTACCGGTACAACCGTTGTCTTCATTTGTCACCATCAGTTGATACACCCCGCTTTTCACGATGGTCGGTGTCAGGCTATTGATGCCCGACAGGATTTGCCCGTCTGTGGTTGTCCACATGTAACTATACTGACTGCCCGCAGAAGAGCCGCTGCCGTTCAGGGCAGCGAAAGTAACCGCGCAACTGAGTTCGGTACTAACGCCGGCTTCTGCAACCGGCTTTTGCATATTTTCCAGTACCTGTGTAATGACAAATGCCGTACAACCGTTGGCATTATTAGTTGCTATGACTTCGTAAATGCCCGGTTGGTCCACCAAAACCTGTTCGGGGTTCGTCAGATTGGAGAAATTCCCGTTAATGGTACTCCATTCATATACCAGGCCATGGAGGAAAGTTATAATTTCAAGCGCCACTTCACCATTTGTACAGGTCAAACTATCGGGCAGTGCAATCACCACATCCGGGCTGATCTGGTCGTCGGGTACCACTATGGTATCCGAGGCAATGCAACCATTATCCAGGTTTAAAACATACAACACATAGGTCCCCGCGCTGGAGATCAGCGGCGTAGGCGTAAAGACGCCGCCCACAATAAACCCGCCATCATGCGCAACCCATTGATAGGCAAAATTGCCGGGAGAAGTGACTGTGCACCCCAGGTTAATAACCGGCAAAGCGCAGCTGATTACCTTCCCGGTATCCACCACAATTTGAGGGATTTCAATATTTTCCAGAACGGTCACGCTGCTATTGGCCACACAATTGTTGGATTGGTTGGTGATGGCTAAGGTGTACACGCCGGGTTCGTTTACCGTTAGCGAGGGTCCCTGAGCGCCACCCACAATATTACCGCCGGCCTGGGCAGTCCATTGGTAAAGATAGGAAAAGCCCTGGCTGGAGCCGCTGCTGTTCAAAGTAATACTCGAAGCCGTGCATGTGAGCGATCCGGGCGGGGCGATGACCACATTCGGCATTTCTATGGACGCTTCGATGAATACGGTCGCAGTAGCAGAGCAACCATTGCCGCTATCGGTAACGGTCAACGTATAGGTCCCGCCTCCGTTGACGGTTGGATTCAGCATATCCGGCGCGGAAAGGAAGTTGCCGGTATCCGTCGACCAGTTGTAGGAAAACTGGTTTCCCTGGCTGGCGGTAGCATTTAAGGTGTAATTATTGAGGACGCAGGTAAGTTCAAATGTATCGCCCGCGTCAGCCTGCGGCGCTGCAGTATCCGTGTCAACCAGCACTGCATCCGAAGCGGTACAACCATTGAGGCTGTTTACAACAACGAGGGTGTACAAACCGGCGCTATCGACGATTGGAGTGCTGCTGTTGTCACCGGAAACAAGACCAGACCCGGTCCACGCATAACTCAAATTCGGCTGTACGGAAGCTGCCGGATCGCCAATCTGAAGTTGGGGCGTAAAACAGTTGAGTATTTCGTCCGGCCCGGCATTGGCCGCCGGTGGCAAGGTATCCCTGGCAACCTGAACCGTTTCCGAAGAGGCGCAACTATTGTCGGTATTGATGATTTGCAGCACATAATCGCCGGCTGCATTGACCTGCAAAACGGGCGTAGTTGCACCGGCAAGTATTCCCGGCCCGGTCCAGTTGTAGGTAAAATTCGTTCCATTACTCGAAGCGCCGGCATCCAGTTCAAGTTGACTGACCGTACAATTCAATATGCCAGGCGCTGCTATTTGCACGACCGGATCTGCGGGATCGATACCAATTTGCACCTGATCGGTGGACGTACATCCGTTGTTCAGGTCAGTTACCTGTATTTCATACAAACCCGGTTCATCCACGGCGGGGTTTTGAATATCCGTCGCCGAGACAAAACCTCCTCCTGAAATGGCAGACCACTGATAGACAATATTCGGGCCGGCAGAAGAAGCGCTTCCGTCCAGGACAAGCCCTGGAAGCAAACACAGTAATGTTTGTCCGGCGCCGGCATCGGCTACCGGCGGCGTTATATCTTGTTCTACTTCAACGGTATACGTGCTGGAGCAGGCATTGTTGATATTTAAAACGGTCAGGGTGTACAAACCCGGCCCGCTGACGGTTGTCTGCAAAGTGCCTTGCCCGGAAAAGATCATTCCGGCAGAACTGCTCCACAAATAAAAGATGCCCGGCCCGCTTGAAGTGCCTGTGGCGTCGATCTGCACGGATTCATTGGTACAAGTCAGCATATTCAATGGCGTAGCCGTCACAACCGGTAAAACCGCGGTCGTTGCAACCGTGGTGGATGCCGAAGATTGACAGCCTGTCGATGCGTTCGTGACCAAAAGTGTATAGGTAGCGGGTGCTGTGATCGTTGGCGTCAGCGTTTGACTGCCGGCGCCGATACCGCTACCTGCGGAAGACGACCATTGATAAGAAAAACCCGCCCCGGTGCTGGAACCTGCCCCGCTGAGTTGAAGCGCCGCGTTAGTACAATTTAAAGAGCCGTTGTGATTGGCCATTGCTACCGGCGCCTGAATATTCTGGCCTATGATCACCGTATCGGCAGCGGCGCAACCGTTTTCAGGGTTAAAAACCGATACAATATAGGTTCCAGGCGCATTAATACCTGCCATAGATGTGTTTGCTCCGGCTGTAATATTTCCACCATTCGTCGCAGTCCAGGCGTATGTAAACGCCGGATTTGCCGTAATGTCTCCCAGCGTCAACGCCTGTAATGCACAGGTAAGCACAGACGGATTTCCTGCAAAAGCAGGTGGAGCGCTTATATTTCTTTCAATCAGAATCGTAGCGGTGGAGAAGCAATTGCTCAAATTATTGGTCAGCAAAAGGGTATATGTTCCGGGGGTATTAATGACAGGACTCAGGGTATTTTCTCCGGTAAAAAACTGGCCCCCATTGGAAGCCGTCCAGGTAAAAGTGGTATTGGCAGAAAGGGTGGAACCTTGTCCGTCCAGGGTGACCAGCGCGTTATCACAATCCAGTTCATTGCTTGGAACAACCACCGCCAGCGGCTCGTTGTAATTCTGTCCGACAACAACATCCACGCTATCCGAACAACCGTTCTGATGGAAGGTGGCAATAAAAATATAAGCGCCTGCTTCGGTTACAATGGCGTTGGCAGCAGTTTGGCCCGACTGTATATTGCCATCCCCGGTCACCCATTGATAACTCACGCCGGTATTTGGAATAGAATTTCCGCTTAAACTGACTGCCGTAACTGTGCAACTCAACGAATCCGGTTCGGCAACAGAAGCCAGCGGCGTATCCGTATTACTCAGTACTTCCACGACATCCGTACTGCTGCAACCGTTGACATTATTGGTCACCTGCAGGGTGTAGGCGCCTGCGCTGCCCGCCACTGGCTGAGGCGTATTGGCGCCCGCCAGGATAGAACCTCCGTTAGCCGCCGTCCACTGGTACAAAAAATTCGTCCCCTGCGAAGAGCCGGAAGCATCCAGCGTAGCATTTGTCAGCATACAAGTCAGCACCCTGTCCGGGCCGGCCTGTACTGTCGGGGGGTCAGCAATGGAAATTTGTTGCACGGAAGCCGTGGCGGAACAACCATTAATGCTGTTGAGTACCCTCAACGTGTAGGTGCCGGTAATGTCCACGACGGGAAACAGGGTATTGGCGCCGGAAACGATATTCCCGCCATTGGAAGCCGTCCAGAGGTAAGAAAAAACCGAACCGAAGGAGGAACCGCTGCCATCCAGTTCGATGTTCAGCGTTACACAACTCAGGGCGCCGATGCTTCCTGCAACCGCTATTGGTGTGGCAAAATCACCTTCCACATCGGCTGTTGCAGAGGCTGTGCAGCCGGATTGATCCGTTACGACCACCGTATATATTCCGGCGGCAAGGTTTTGAGGGTCTTGTACGCCGGCGCTGTGACTCCAGGTATACGTGTAGCCCGGCGTCCCGCCGCTCACTTCCAGATTAATACTTCCACCGGTCGGATTATTACAATCCGTTCCCTGCGTACTGACAATGGCAGGAAGCAGGAGCGTTGGTGATGCAATGGTAAATTGTTCCATCGTACCGCAACCGAGCGCATCCGTAACGGTGAGCGTATAGATTCCGGCTTGTAAATTGCCCGGATGGACCGTGTTGGGTGGAATGGGCTGCGGCCCGCTCCAGGAATAGGAGTAAGGGCTTTGCCCGCCCTGCACTACGGTTGAAATGGAACCATTGTTTAATCCGGCGCAGCTCGGATTGTTCACATCGGTAGCGATTTCAATAAATGCTTCCGTGATAATCAGCGTTCCCGATGCCGTTCCTGCACAGCCGTCACCGCTGCTGACGCCCGTCAATTCGTACGTACCGGGCTGGCTGACCTCCAATTTAAACGGGCTGCTTTGAATATTCACAAGCGGGGTTTGCGGCACGTCGTTCAAGGTGTAGTTGACCGTAAACGGAGCCACCCCTTCAAACAGAAATGTCAGGCTGTCTGCCTGGCCGAAGCACAATTCAGGCGCAGGACTTTGTAATTGCGCCGTTACCGGCGCGGGAACGGTTACCAGGGCTGTGGCTATGCCCGACACGTTGCAGCGATCCGTCACTGTAACGATGTATTGCTGGGTTGCATTAACCTGGGGCGTGAAAGTCGCTTCGTTGACGCCATTTCCCCAATCATACGTATATGGTTGCGCGCCGCCGCTTACGTCGACACTGAGCGTAGCCAGACCCGGTTCACACATCAGGAGCGTATCGGTTGCCAGTTCGAGCGGTTGCACATCCAGAATGGTCAGAATTTCCTGCGGTCTGGAGCAGTTGCAGAGATTGGCTAACATCACTTGAATGGTCTCCGGATTTTCCGGCAGTGCATCTGCAAAAATGGATACCGGAACTGAAATCTCCTGTTGACCGGCCGGGATCGTCACAGAAGCCGGAATGGTTGTATAATCGGCGCCGGCAGTAGCGCTGCCCGAAACGGAATAGTTGACGGTAAGCGGCAAGCCGGCATTCCCGCCGACCCTGCGAAAAAGCAAAGAGACTTGCCCGCAGTTTTCATAGGTCTCCAGCGCATCTACCTGATTGTCGACTACCCAATGTACCGAGGCATTGCCGCCTGCATCGAAAGAACCCGCTTTCAGAAATACTGCCGAATCAAAAATACCATCGGCGACGTCGGCTATTTTCAGGGAAATACGATAGGTTTTGCAAGTTTGAAGATTGGCCCTGGCCGTTATTTTTTTTGTAAAACCGTCAAATTGAATTTGATTGACTGCCGGGGTAGTGACGCCGGTCTGACCACAGAGGGTAGCTGTCGGAGGCGTATTATTGGTAAAATAGGCCGAATTAAGCAGGTGATTCACATTATTAATGGCCACGAAAGTCGGAGTGGTGGGAACCAGTGCGATGTTTTCAGCGCCGTTGAAAGGCCCGTTTATACCGGGACCTGAAATAAAAAAACCGAACGCGTCATTGAACTCGGAATTGACATATTCGCAGTATTCCTCGGAAGCAAATACGAATTCAAAAGCAACTGAAGATTGTGTCGGGGTGAAATCAAACTCGATATTGGCCATATCGTAGGTATCGCCGCCTGCGGAGAGTTCTGAAAGGTCCGAATCGGGCGTGTAAATGGCAAAACCCATGTCGGCGTTATCAGTACTATTGATACCGGTGGCAACCAGGGCGTTGCCGGTAGCCATGATAACTCCATCTGTAAAACCGATATTGGAAAACCCGTTGGAAAA
>JAYSZC010000586.1:0-1529 GCA_043738235.1 Lewinellaceae bacterium
CAACACGGGAACCGTCATGCCGCCCGAAGCGCCGCTGAAAAACACAAATGCGACTGCGGACAGCGAAACGATATAACCTACCGAGCCGATGTACATCAGGAACCTCCGCCCGAATTTGTCAATCCAGAACAGCCCGAGCATGGTAAAAAGCAGATTGATCACCCCAATGCCAACCGATGAAAGCAGTGCTGAACTGGCAGCGAGTCCTGCATCTTCAAAAATGCGCGGAGCGTAATAAATCACGGCATTGATACCTGAAACCTGGTTGAAAAAAGCAAATAGAAAAGCCAGCCAGATAGGAAAACGGTAGCGGCCGGCGAAGAACTCGCTCAGGTTGGCGGCGTGCGGCTTTTCACCAGAGAGTGCCATCATATCCTGTAGCGACTGCTGTGCCGTGGCAGGATTGACCAGGTTCAGTATCCGAAGGGCTTCGGCGGTGTCGCCTTTTTTGACGGCCAGCCAGCGCGGACTTTCCGGCACCGTTAAAATGAGGATCACAAAAACCAGAGAAGGCACGGCCACAATTCCCAGCATCCAGCGCCAGTTACCTGGATCGTCGGTCCCGATCAGCCAGTTGGAAAAATAGGCAATCAGGATGCCGAACACAATGTTGAATTGGAACAAAGCGGTGAACTGTCCGCGTTTTTCCGTGGGTGAAATTTCAGCAATGTACATCGGGGCAACTACTGAAGAAGCGCCCACACTCAACCCGCCGATAAATCGGAAAAACATCAGCCAGGTCACATCCGGCGACATGCTACAGCCAAGCGAGGAAAGGAGATACAACATGGCAATCCAGAACAGGGTGATCTTGCGGCCCATTTTTTCAGCAGGCAGTCCACCGAACACAGCCCCAAGGATGGTCCCGTATAATGCCATGGCCACCATTTGCCCGGTCATGGCATCGCTCAATTGCCAGAGTTCCTGTATCGTGCGCTCACAGCCGGAAATGACTGCAGTATCTAATCCAAAAAGAAAACCGCCGAGCGCAACGGTTATAGACCAATAAAAAACTTTGCGATAATTCATGTAATTGGTTTGTACCGCAAAGGTTTCTATACAAGCAGGGGCCGGGGTTTCAGGATTGTTTCAAATGCTATTGAATTTGTTACAACAGGAAAAAAAGTAGAAAAACGATGAAAATCCGGACATTTTCAGGTGTTTTATTCTGATTTCAGCATTTGAATTTTTACACCTGAAAAGGGAATTCTTTGAAAATGTTACGTGAGGTGTAGGAAATGTTACGGTCGTTTTTTCTCCCGCCACTCACTCGGCGAGCACCCGTACTTCGCCTTGAAAGCCGTAGCGAAATAGCCTGGTGAAGAGTATCCTGTCTGGTAAGCAATTTCTGCTACGGTCAATTGGCTTTCCAAGAGCAACTGGCCTGCTTTTTTTAGCCGTACCTGCTGGATAAAGTCGTTGGGACTATCCCCAAGCAATGCTTTGGTTTTTCGGAACAACTGTACCCGCGAGAGACCGAATTCTTCGCTCATACGCTCTACAGTCAGGTTCTGATCGGCGTATTGGGA
>JAYSZC010000587.1:0-9790 GCA_043738235.1 Lewinellaceae bacterium
CACAGAAAAACCAGTCATTCTTCTGCCTTTTGCACAACTGAATGCGGATTCTGTACAAGGATTCCTGATAGCGACACAGTTATCGGACGGGATATGGACCAGCCATTTATACACCCGCTCTTTGGTCGACTCACTGGTAAATATTCAAACCGATGATATACACGGATTGGGATTCGTAGTGAGCGTACTGGTAGAACTGGATTGGACTCTTTTTGGGAAAACATCAGGAGCGTATATTTTATGGCTGAAAAATCTCGAAGATGACAATCTGCAAAACGTTTCATCTGAGCGTTGCCTATACTCCATCACTTTTTGCAGCCCTCCACACCAGGTGTTTACTTCTGAACATACAGAGGAGCGCGAAATCATTTGCCACACCTACTATTTCTGCGATGGTAATCCGGTCGGCGGTTTTGGATCGATATTTTCCTCACAGACAGGATGTTACATAGATCAATACAATCAATGGATTTGTAATTATACAGGGCCGACCGATGGGAATGGCGGCAGTAGTTCAGGTTCCGGCAACGGCGGAAGTAATGGCGGCGACTACATCAGTGACTTATTACATTCCGGCCTCATGTCCGAAGATTTGTGGAATGAACTGATGTTCATCAATGGTACTTCAGTTCAAAGCACAGAGTCAATGAAATGGTTGATTCTGAACAAAAAGACCAGGGAGGAATTGCTCGCCTTTATAGGTGAATATGGAAGTGAAGCAGAAAATGTTATCAATTTTGTTATTGAACATCGATTAAGTGAATTAACTCAAGATGATTTTGTTTTTTTGATACAACACGCTGATCTTTTACAATCTGTTCAGGAGTTTATTGAACAAAATCCGGGATTATCTCCTGAAGAAAAAACTGTTATGATAAGGCTTGCATTTGTAGGGCCAACCAATCCAATTGAAAATTTAGAGAATAGATTAAACTACTTCAATACCACTTCTAATTCCAATTATTCGCATCAAATAACCCTTTGTGTAGATCAACCCGAGGCAAACAGCAACGACTTATCTGATTCATCCGAAAAGGCTGGGCATAGTTGGTTAACAATAGAACAGGATCAGGGCAATGGCAACATAGTCAGGCTTTCTGTAGGATTCTACCCAAGTAATTATGCAACACCTTGTACTCAGGTTGATGACGGAGCTTATGGTGACGATGCCGGCCGGCTGTTTGACGTAAGCGTCTCCTGGCCGATAAGCGGATATGCGTTTGATAATTTGATAGCCAACCTTATATCACAATCTACTCCACCATCTTACGACTTAAGTGATTATAATTGTTCAACATTTGTGCTGGGACAATTGAACCCACTTGGGTTCAATGTTCCTCAAACAATAGTTTCATCATCCTTTTTATATCCTGCCTGTAACTTTGAAGGATACGCGCCCGGCCAACTAGGCCAGGATATCAGAGCCAATTATAACCCACCTCCCGGAGCCATAAAAAATATATCCGGTGGAACGACACCTAACTCAACCTGTCAATAAAACTCGATCAACAATGAAATACATATTGATTTTTATTTATTGTTTAACACTGGGTTCTTGTTTGGGCACACGTGAAACAATTATTGAAAGCCAAACAGGCGAAAAAATTGCCGGATACCACAAACATTCTCACTATCAAATAGGCAAAACGCAACGCAACGAATATCCAGACCATCATTGGAATCAATTAAAAAAGGATAGCTTTGGCGTTCTGTTCGATTTTGCATTCCCATCTAAAAAGCCAATGCCTGATGATAAAATCACGTCTGTCGGCTTCTATGGCTATGGCAAATATGCTACTTCTAAAGGGTTGAAAGTGGGCGATACGGTACAAAAGGCAATAGAGCTATACGGAATGCCAAAGGCGACTGTCATGGACTTTGGAAGGGATGAAAGAGCAAGAATCTACTTGGTAATACCAGGGCTTTTTTACGATAATATGATGATTCATACAGATTCGCTTTTTACAACAGTACTCGCAGTGGGTATTGGAAAAATATATGATATGGATGAAAAGTATATCAAAGACAAAGCGATTCCACCGGTTTATCCATATATTCGAAGAAATAAAGATAAAGAATAGAATAAAAAATTTTGGGCTACCACTTGCACAGGTCTACTATTAGGCCTACTTTTGCATCGCTTTTTAAAGCATTGGGTCATGGTGTAATGGTAACACAGAAGTTTTTGGTACTTTTATTCAGGGTTCGAGTCCTTGTGACCCAACAAAAAAGCCCTCCTTGTCAGGAGGGCTTTTTTATTTTCCAAAGCTGTGGCGTCCTAATTAGGACATATTTTTTTACTGGCAAAATGGGCCGGTCTGGGTTTGTACACCATATCGACGGCATCCGATTGTTCGACAATGTCAATAGAAGTAAGGCTCGAATCCTGTGTTTCCTGCTTTTTTCCCTGCAAGCGGTCTAATTCGCGCTCGATGTCCAATAGTGCGCGTTCGATATTGGGCAGGGGGCGGTGTATAATATACCGGATAATACCTTCCGGATCAATAACCACAGCCAATCGGTCGCATCCGGCCTGCGGGCGACGGCCCGATGCCAATCCGTACATTTTAGCAATCCGGAAATCCAGGTCTTCGAGTACGGGGGCTTTCAGGTAGATACCGATAAAACGCCGCGCCTTGTTCGACCAGTCATTTTGCAGGATGGGTTCGTTGGACAAAGCCAGCACTTTGGTGTTGCGCTCATTGAGCCAGCGTTCTTTCATGCCCAGAAATGCGGAAAACATGGTCCAGGTAGAGGTGAAGTTGGCCGGGTGTGCAAAAAAAATACACCAGTAGCCGGCGCTATATGCCGGAAATTGTATGAGTCCACGCTCCGTCGGAAACTCAAAAGGAGGAGCAGTATCCCCAACTTGTGGAAGATGATTGTTGATATCTGACATAATGCCGATTGGTAATGCTTGCCAAAAGTACTGGCTTTGTACAAGAGTTGCGCCAAATTTTTGGTTAAACGCCCATTTTTGACAGGAAGATGTCCCTCCTGCACAGCAAAGCCTCCTGTTTGCTCCCGGAAAATCACCTACTTTTGCGGCTTTTCAATCCGATATTCACTTTTACATGTTCAAATATTTTCTGGTATTCGCCCTTTCCTTGCCCATGCTCCTGCAAGCCCAGCCAGTTTCTTTTACACCTGTCCATCAACCCATACCCGATTCCAACTGGACATTTCGCCAGGCGCTTACCGGCGAGTGGAAACCCGTGACGATTCCCGTCAGCGCCCATACGGCGCTGTTGCAAAACGGCATGATCGAAGACCCTTTTTACCGGGATAACGAAGAAAAACTGCAATGGATCGAAAAAGAGGACTGGGAGTTTCAAACCATGTTTGATGTGCCGGAAAACATTCTCCAAAAGAAGCATATCGAGCTGGTTTTTAAAAATTTAGACACCTATACGCATATTTACCTCAACGACTCCCTGGTGCTGGAAACCAACAACATGTTCCGTACCTGGGAAGTGGACGTCAAAAAATGGCTCAAACCTGCCGGCAACCGCCTGCATATCTACTTTGAAAGCCCGGTTCAAAAAGCAGCCGAAGACTGGAAAAACCTGGGGTATGAATTGCCCGGAGGCGTACGCACCATGTCGCGCAAAGCGCAGTTTCACTACGGCTGGGATTGGGGGCCGCGTTTTGTGGGCTGCGGAATTCTGGATGTACCGGCCTTACGCGCCTGGGATGATATTTTGATTGAAAATATATTTATTACCACACAGAGTTATACCCCGGAAGTGGCCAAAATGGTGGCACGGTTCCGCTACCGCTCCGATTTTGCAGGGCCTGTCAGCGTGACTGCCCGCGATGGAAGACGCGTGTCGCTGGAAGACCGTAAATTTTCAGTCGGCGTTCACGAAGATTCCGTCACCTGGGAAGTGCCCAATCCCAAATTGTGGTGGTGCCGCGATCTGGGCGAGCAGCATTTGTACGATTTTACCGTAGAAATAAAAAAAGGGGGTCGCGTTGTGGAAAAAGCGCAGGTCCGCACGGGTATTCGCACCATCGAATTGGTGACTGAAAAGGATGGGAAAGGGGAATCCTTTTACTTTAAATTAAACGGGGTGCCTGTTTTTGCCAAAGGCGCCAACTATATCCCGCAGGATATTTTCCAGGACCGGGTGACGCCGCAACACTATGAGCGACTGCTTAATGATGTGGTGGCCGGCGGCATGAACATGTTGCGCGTTTGGGGCGGCGGTATCTACGAAGACGACCTTTTTTACAATTTATGCGATGAAAAAGGCATCCTGGTATGGCAGGACTTCATGTATGCCTGTGCTATGTATCCGGGCAGCGGCAGTTTTCTAAAAACGGCTGCCAAAGAAGCGCTCGAACAAATCGAACGGCTCCGACAACACCCCAGCATGGCGCTTTGGTGTGGCAACAACGAAAACAACGAAGCCTGGAATCACTGGGGCTGGCAAATGCAGTTCAACGAATCACAGCGCAAACAACTCTGGCGCGAATACGAAATTTTATTCAATGACCTGCTGCCCACCTATGTCGCCAACGATGGCGGCGGCATACCTTATTGGGAAAGTTCGCCAAAATTCGGGCGTTCAAACCCCAAATCGAATACGGAAGGCGATTCGCATTATTGGGGGATATGGCACGATGAAGAACCATTTGAGGCATTTAACAAAAAGGTGCCGCGTTTTATGAGCGAATTCGGCTTCCAGAGTTTCCCCGAATGGCGCACCATTCAATCTTTTACTCTGCCGGAAGACCGGAAATTAGACAGCAAAGTGATGTTGTTGCACCAGAAACACCCGCGCGGCAATGCGCTGATCGCCGAATACATGAAACGCGATTACCGGACGCCCGACCGTTTTGAAGATTTTGTTTACGTGAGCCAGTTGTTACAGGCAGAGGGTATGCGCACCGGTATAGAGGCGCACCGGCGCAACAAACCGTACTGCATGGGTACGCTCTACTGGCAACTCAACGACGTGTGGCCGGTTGCTTCCTGGTCGAGCATCGATTACCTGGGCCGCTGGAAGGCACTGCATTATTATGTCCGCGAAGCTTTCAGCCCGCTGGCTGCTTTGCCGATGTTGGAAAATGACAGCCTGTTAATTTACGGCGTGAATGATTACGCCGCTTCGGATACGGTGGGCTTGAAAATTCGCGCACTCACATTCGAGGGAAAAGTGTTGAGTGAAACCAGCATCCCCGATCTCGTTATACGCCCCGACTCGAGTATCCTGCTCTGGAAAAATGAATTGAAAAATGTCATCGACGGACGGAAGCCGGAAAATATTGTCGTCGAAATAGTACTGACAAAAACGGGCAATCAACAGGTTTATCGCCGGCTTTTTTACCCGGCGTCGCCCCGGAAACAAAAACTGCCGCGGCCTGGTATCAATTGGGTGGCAACCCGGACAGAAAAAGGTTATTCCATTGATATTCAAACAGATAAATTGGCAAAAAATATATTCATCAGCACGGAAGCAGACGGATTTTTCAGCGATAATTATTTTGACCTCTTGCCCGGTGAACGCAAAACGGTTTTCTTCAGCAGCACGTCGGTGCTCGAGCTGGAAAAGGCGTTTCAGGTAAAAAGTTTGGCGGATACCACGGATTGATAACGATCTTCGCGGCAGATGAATGTGTTACGATATAGTAGGAATCCCTGGGTTTGGCTGGCAGCCGGTCTGCTGGCTATTCTGTTTCGCGGCCTGTTGCTTGATATGATGGATGTAGACGCTTCCCAGTACGCTTCTATTTCCATGGAAATGATGCAAAACGGCTCCTGGCTCCAGGTGAAACACCGTTATGGCGATTACTTAGACAAGCCGCCGCTGCTGTTCTGGTCTTCGGCGCTTTCATTTATGCTGTTCGGTCTGAGCAACTGGGCGTACAAACTGCCCTCGGTGCTGGCTGCATTGGCCGGGGTGTATGCCGTGTATCGTTTTTCCCAACTGTTTTATTCCGAAAAAACGGCTCGCCAGGCCGCTTTTCTGCTGGCTTCTTCCACCGGCTTCCTCCTGCTTTGCCATGATGTGCGTACCGATACGCTGCTGATCGGCACGACCTGCGTGGCTATCTGGCAATTGGCCGAATACCTGCAACAGGGGCGCTGGAAAAACCTGATCGGCGCATTTTTGTCCATTGGTTTTGCCATGCTAGCTAAAGGCCCCATCGGCCTGGTGCTTCCCGCACTGGCAACCGGTTCGCACTTGCTATTGCAGCGCGAATTCCGTCCTGTTTTTCGTTGGCAATGGCTGGTGGGTTTGGGTATCACGGCGCTGGTTTTGCTGCCCATGTGCTGGGGGCTTTACAACCAGTTCGACCTGCACCCGGAGAAACCGCTCAACGATCGCATCAGTACATCCGGTTTGTATTTTTTCTTCTGGGAACAGAGTTTCGGACGCATCACCGGCAACAATATCTGGCGCAATGACGCCGGGCCGTTCTATTTTTTCCATGTGTATATATGGGCTTTTTTACCCTGGGCGCTGTTGCTGCCTGCTGCCTTGTGGTTTCATGGCTGGAAAGCGCTGGGTAAAATATTTTATTTCCGGCAAACCCGCATGCCCGAAGCCTTTTCGCTGGGCGCATTTGTACTGACTTTTATAGCGATGTCGCTGTCCAAATATAAACTACCGCATTATATTTTTGTGACCTTGCCTTGGGCGGCAGTGCTGCTGGCTGCCTGGCTGAATGCGGATGAAGGCGAAAAAAAGGCAGAAAATCACCCTGCCATTGTCCCTACCGGCTGGGTGATGCTTGCTTACGCCGTTTTCCTGCTTGCCCTTGCCACCGCTTTCCTGCTGTTGGGTTTTGTTTTTCCGGGAAATCTGCCGGCCTGGATCGTTATGCTTGCAGGCACTTCTTTTTTGTTGTTTCGCATTATTCAAAACCCCTTGAAAATAGACTCGGATGTCTTTGTTCAACGCGGCATTCTGGTCACCCTGCTCACGGGTTTTACACTCAATTATCATTTTTACCCGCGTTTGTTGCCTTATCAAAGTACCGCCACCATCGGGCGCTATTTGCACAAACAAGGTATTCCGAAAGATAAAATTGTCTTTTTACGGCGGCATGGACACGCCCTGGATTTTTACAGCCAAACCATCTCTCAAAGAATGGACGGCGCCGAACAGCTGCGCCAGACCGCCCGCAATTTGGGCGAAGTATGGGTGTACACCAATGAAAGCGGCAAAAACGAATTGAACACGGCAGGCGTACAGTATGAAACGGTGTATGAAATGGGGCATTTCCAGGCGGCGTTGCTCAATGCTCGCTTTTTGAATCCCGCAACAAGGGCGACAAGTTTGGAGCCGGTGTGGCTGCTGAGGGTTAAGGGGGAGTGAGTGGGTTTTCTAGGTTTATAGTTTATGGGTTTACAGGTTTATGAGCGGCCACTCTATAAACCCATAAACCTATAAACCCATAAACTATAGTGAGTGGGCCGTTTTTGACCCGTTACAGGTGTTCAGGTGGCAGTTTTTTTATTTTATCCGGTTTTTTCAGGGCTTTTTTGTCGTCAGATTTGAGTCGGCGTTCTACTTTCCTGACGTCTTCGGCGGGAGGAAGGATTTCCGGCCGTACGCCGCGTTCATGTAATATTTTACGCACCGCCAGGTTGTTGTCGACATGTTCGCTTTGAATTGCATATTGTCCCTGCAAATTTTTATCTACCACATTATGGCTGGTAAGTTCTGCGGCAAAATCTTTGGCTTTGATTGTAAGCGTAGGCAGGAAATCGGCTAATGGACGCCCATCGGGTACTGCTAATGTGCGCTTCATGTCGTGGGTATTGCGCCCGCCGAACAGGGCTTTGTCGCCTTCGGAACGGATGACCGCAAAACCCTGTTCATTTACGCCGCGTTCGTAGATAATACCCGAAAGTTTGTTTTCGGTTTTGGAAAGTTTTTCGCGGGCACTTACACGGTCGCGGTCGAGCAAACGTTGCTCTATGAGCTCTTGTTTGCGCGTTTGGAAAGCAAAATAGGTTTGCGCAAAAGCGATTTCAGGTTTTTTAGTCGGGTCGCCATTTTGTGCGATGAGATAACAGGCATAGCGGGTGAGTGCCATGTCATCGATGCGGCGTTGGGAGCCGCTTCCGAGTTCGACCATTTTGTTGACGTCAACGAAATAGGTACTCCACTTTTTCGCCGGCGCCTTAGCAGGCATTTTTGGCCTTGTCAATGGCATGGAGAAAATTTTCCCACTTGGCATAACCCAAAATAGCCTGGAGTTCGCGGGCGCTCCAGCATTCAATGTCTTCGAGGTGGTAGCAGGCAGCCTCGAATTGGTGGAAGAGTTCGTCAATAAGTTCTTTTTTCATAAATGATAGCGTTGTTGCGATGATTGCAACAAAACTACAATTTGTTTTTTATATGAAAAATAGTGTTTTAAAAATAATTTGAGGGTGCGCGCATGGGTGGGTAGGGAGCGGTGTTTGATGAGAGGGATGGTATGCGGCTGTACGTTTTGCCGGCAGATCAAAAGACCAAAGCCACGGCGGGGGCTTGAGTGAATGGGAAGAGAAGGAGTACTAATCAGGCTAAAAAGGAACATTTGCCGAGGCGAAATTTCTGCGTTAATCAGCAGGCTGATTCATACCTGCCCCTTCCTTACTCCATTGCCACATTGCCTTATCAAGTGTGCGCATATCCACACTGTGTTCAGATGCAATGCTACGGGTAAAATCTACAAATTGATTCCAGAACCCAAACGTGTACACTGCCGGGCGCTCCACTCCTGCAGATTGTAATGCGCGAAAATCCAGAATAGGATATGGATCGGGATGAAAAAATGCAGAATAACGGATGCCGTCGGAAATTCAACACCTTCCAACAACAGTAAGGAACCGATGCGTAAGCGCTCATTTGTTGTTTCAAAACACACCTTTGTAATCTCGTTCACATCATCTTCTCGGTTGAGCTTTACCCGTTCCCTGCTTCGGGAGGTTTTCCACTCGCAAACATCTTTTAGTTCCTTTAAAGTTAGGTATCCACGTTTTTGTACTACAGGGTTCAACTCTATTAAAGGGCTTTCATCCCGTTTGTAATTATATTTAGACGCCAGATCATGTATTTTGCTTGCTTCAAATTGGAGTTTAAAATTCATTATTTAGGTGCAAAGATTAAGTTAAGTGCAAAAAAGTTGGAAAGTAAAGGAAATCTCAGAGACCTATAAGGTCAGTTTCTAAGTTGCGTTTGCCGGCACAGCCAGCACGGATAAAAAGCACGAGGCAAAGCCGACGCGCTAGCGCCGATCGGGGTAAGTGATGGACAGCCTTTGCGCGAGCGATGCGTATCCATCGCGCGGGTTAAGGGTTGGACAGCTTATGCGCCAGCGAGTAGTTGAATGCAAACCCAACATACCTAAATAACGAGTTTCCTTTTAGGTAGCCTCCGTTTCCGAAGGCTACCTAAAAGCGGAGAGAGAGGGATTCGAACCCCCGATACGGTTTCCCGTATACTTGATTTTCAAACAAGCGCATTCGGCCACTCTGCCATCTCTAAAATAGATGCTATTTTAGAGGTGGGAACATTTCATTCAATGACGATTTGAGTCAAAAACAGTGCCATTTATTAGGAATTATTATCTTCATCTTTCTTAACTGCCGACATATTCTTAAGTAAATTTCTTGAGGCAGGACAGGGTTAAGGGTTGGACAGCATATGCGCCAGCGGGTAGGGTTTGATAGCCTGTGCTCCAGCAGGTTGGACAGCCTGTGTGCGCGAGCGAGGCTGCCTGATGAGGCGGAAAAGTCTGGTTTTAAGTGAACCAACCTGGCACCAGCAGGGTGAAAAAAATCTTCAAT
>JAYSZC010000588.1:0-3703 GCA_043738235.1 Lewinellaceae bacterium
TTGCTCGAAAGCGGGTGCAAAGATAGTGTCGGATTTTGAAAACAGACAAAAATTAAACCCCGAAAATTTTAAAAAAGTTTCAACGGCCACTCACTTTAGCCGGTTGGGGTGTTTCCGGTTTCCATTTGCGCAGTTTTTTGAGCAATTTGCACAGTTTCAGGTTCAAACTTGGATTCACTGTAAAAAAATGGCCGTTAATCGTCAGCCACTCTTTTTCCCTGCGAATGTCGCGCAAGTCCTCATACGCTACCCGCCGCGCTTTGTCGAACGGCGCCCGCCAGTAAATCGCTTTGTTAGTCATAGCGAAACCTTCTTTACAATTTCCTTTGAGCGATAAATCGCAGATGAAAAACACTTTTTCCTTACGTTCCGCAAAAAGGTAATTTTTACAGGCATTGGCCAGTAAATCGGCGGGCATGGAGATAAAATCAATATAAAACACCTCTTCTTCCCGCTCAAAATCGAGGAAGTCCGTCAGAACCGTCCACAAATCCACGGTGTCCAATTGGAGTTTTTCGTATTTCAAAATCGAGGGCGGCAGCATGACGCCGTTGAGATCAGGACAAAATTGAATGATGAAATAATCCATCAGTCCTTCAAAAGCCGTTTCAATGCGCCGGTCTACTTCTTCCAGTGCTTCGCGGCCAAAGCGCTCCCACTGCATCATCAGATCGTCGGCTATTTGTTCGGCGCGCAGGCTATAAATTTCCCGGAAACGAGAATCGTAGAAACGGTGTACGTAGTCGCTGTATTTGACGACTTCGTGTTCCTCTTCGATACGACGTTTTAAACTTTTGAAAAACAATGCTTTTACCTGTTCCGTCAGGGTGACAGGGTTAAAATCCAGGGGGTAAACCGGCTGGTAACCAAGGTCGCTGCGGTGCCTGCCTTCAAAATGGAAACCGCAGTGGTGGCAAAAGACGGAGGCTAAAGGACTTTGTTCCTGGCAGGATGGACAGTCTTTCATGCGCTCGACGACCTTGTCGCCACAGCGATGGCAAAATTTGGAGCCGGGTATGATTTCAGCCGCACAATTTGGACAAAGTTTCATAACATATATGTTGTATGTTAAATCAGATCACAAATGTAAAACTATTTGTGTTTATAACAACAAATACAACACAGAAAATTTTAACTAAGCACCTTTTTCAAATCGTTCCCAAAGATCCGGCCGCCGCGCTTTCGTCCGTTCCATACTCTGGTCGTGGCGCCAGTCGTCGATCATTTTTTCGTGACCGGAGAGCAGCACATCGGGAACTTTCATACCTTCCCATTTTGCCGGTCGGGTGTATACAGGCGGCGCCAGCAAATTGTCCTGAAAACTATCGAACAAAGCGGAGGTTTCGTCATTTAAAACCCCGGGAATGAGCCGGCCAATGGAGTCGACCAGCACGGCTGCGGCCAATTCGCCGCCGGAAAGCACATAATCGCCAATACTGATCTCCATGGTGATATATTTCTGCCGGATGCGCTCGTCGATACCTTTGTAATGACCACAAAGAATGATAACGTTCTGCTTCATGCTCAGGCGGTTGCAAAGTTGCTGATCGAGGCACTGCCCATCCGGTGTCGTGTAAATAATTTCGTCGTAATGGCGTTCTGTCATCAATTGCTCGATGCAGGCTGCAATCGGTTCGGGTTTCATAACCATGCCCGCGCCGCCGCCAAACTGGTAATCATCCACTTGTTTGTGTTTGCCGGCAGCGTAATCGCGCAACGGATGCAGGTACACTTCCAGCAGTCCTTTATCTTTCGCCCGTTTCATAATCGAGTGATTTAAAGGACTTTCCAGCAATTCAGGCAGAACAGATATAATATCAAAACGCATTTTTCAGTTATTTTCACCGCAAAATTAACAGACTTATTCAACCCGGAACCACTTAAAATATGCTGAGCATTACCAAAGATTTACTCACTAACCAACGCAACCGCCCTTTTCTGCGCGATCAGAACACCTATTCCATCCGAAAACTGAAAGGTGTGATTGCCCACTGGACGGCCAATACCGACAAAGGGGCGACCGCCAAGGCCAATCGAAATTATTTTAACAATACTGACCGGTACGCTTCGGCGCATTATATCGTCGACGACAAAACCATTATCCAGTGCCTGCCGGACAATGAAGTGGGCTACCATGTCGGCGCCAATATTTACAAATCGGACGGCAACCGGATCAAGGAAGGAAGCCTGACGCCCAATTATTTCGTGATCGGGTTTGAAATGTGCGTCAACAAAGACGGCGACTGGAATAAAACCTACCGGAATTCCGTCGACCTCGCCGCTCACCTGCTGCGCAAATACCAGTTCAGCATCCACGACCTCTACCGGCATTTTGACATTACCGGTAAAGACTGCCCCAAAATGATGCTGGAAGAAAAAAAATGGCAGGCGTTTAAAAATGATATTGTAAAAACTATGGCCGATGACCCCGCGCCACAAATATCCGTTGGCAAAACTACTCCGACCGGACTCAATGTCCGTAGCGGCCCGGGTACCAATTTTAACGTGTTGGCAAACTTGCCTTTGGGCACAGAGGTCGATATTTATGAAGAAAAAAGCGGCTGGTTGCGCATCGGAACGGGAAGATGGGTCTCTAAAAATTTTGTGAATATATTCTTTAACACCTGGCTCGGACAAATTATTTCGCCTACCGGCGCCAATGTCCGCTCCGGCCCGGGAACTAATTTTGCCGTCGTCGACGCGCGCGCCAACGGCGTCATGCTGCATGTCACCGGGCAGTCCGGTTCCTGGCTACGGATCGGGGAAGGACAATTTATTGCACAATCACTGGTTCAACCATTGACCCCCAAACAAGGCGAAGTGAACGGTACCAATGAACTCAACACCCGCCAGGGGCCAGGCACCGATTATATCATTTTGCGCCGTTTGGAAAAAGGCGAAAAGGTGCAGGTATTCGAGGAACAGGACGGCTGGCTGCGGATTGCGCACAGCGAATGGGTGTTCGGAAGGTTTGTGAAAATTACATGACTTTTTCCCGCACAAAATTCAACGCCGACAAAAACTGCATGATATCCACCCCGTCTGCGTAATCGTTCAGTCCGGGTTCCTGCGATTGACCGAAAGTCAAAACCTGAAATTGCGGCAACTGCACATTGCCCACCACGCATTGGATGTCCTCCTTGCGAGCGGCTAACAGTACGTCGAGGTCGTGGAGATCATCGTAGTATTCGTAATGCACGGATGCTATACGTGCCTGCAGGGAAGCATCTTCTTTCAACAATATGCACCCGTTGTTTTTATGCGGTATGTTGTTGATAATGAACAAGGTAAAATTGTAATCGAAATTATTCTTGTACTTGTTGTGGAGAATCATTTCCCGGTATTCATGCAGCGTTTCGAGCAGCGTATCGAAATGGTAACCATGCGGCACGTATAATTTGCTGACATTGCGGCAACCCAGACCAAAATAGGAAAAAATATCGCGTCCCAGGGCGTACAACTCGGGAATCGTTTCCAGCCCGGTGAGCACAGCCACGCTGTTTCGGTTGCGGCGAATGATATGCGGGTATTTCCCGAAATACTGTTCAAAATAACGCGCCGTATTATTACTGCCTGTTGCAATAACAGCGTCGAATGCTTTCAGGCGGTCATGCTCCAATAAAAACTCGGTATACGCCCAGGAATCTTTTCGCCAATGCCCCATTTTCTGGACCAGCAATGGCAGCAGGCGTTTGTCTTTATC
>JAYSZC010000589.1:0-1523 GCA_043738235.1 Lewinellaceae bacterium
CCTATCCTTCATCCCTCATACCTCATTCCTCAAATCACGCGCTCCACCCGCGCATCCCGCGCAATCCTTCCCCCGGCATCCAGGCCTTGCAAGGATAAAACCCCTGGCTTTTTACCCACTTCAAAGCTGCCCAGCGTATCCTCAAAACCCAGGGCCTGAGCGCCGTTCAGGGTAGCCCAGCGCAAGAGCGTTTCAAAGGGCACGTAACTCTGATAACGCGCGATCGTTTTCATTTCTTCCAGCACCGATAACTGCCAGTTGGAAGTCAGGCTGTCCGTTCCGATGGTCACCCGGGCATCGGTATCCAGGAATGCCTGGTAGTCCGGCAAACGGTTTTCAATATACAAATTGGCATTGGGGCAAGTGGCCCAGTACACCTGTTCGCTCCAGGACTGCGCCGCGCGGATTTCCGCGCGGGTAGTCAGCGTATTGTGTACAAACAGGGTACGCTGTTGCGGGTTCAGGTGTTCCAGCGCATAATAGATGGATGCTCGTCCGGTGGCCTGAAATGCATCCATCGAGATGCCGAATTTGCCGTAGAAGTCCAGAAAACCGCCTGTTTTATACAAAAAAAGTTCGTTTTCGGGTGGCGTTTCCTGGTTATGGATACTGATGGTGATGCCCGAGGCAGGGTTGAAATCGCGGATTTTCTGAAACAAACTTGTGCTGACTGAATACGGCGCGTGTGGTACCAGCGCGCGGTGGCTGCCGGCTGCCAGTTCGATTTGTTCGTACACCGCAGTTCCGTCGGCCATTGTTTTGTCGCTGCCCGCTTCCTGCAAAAAATCGAACAACTCGACAAAAGTGTAGTACCGCAAGCGGCCTTTTGACTTGACTGCGAAAGTATCGGGCGCGTTGGAGATGTCGCCCAGTGCAACGATCCCGGCGGCCAGCATATCGCGTTCCGCCTGTTCGATGGCATCCGCAATCACTTCCGCTGCGGCATTGCGCTGTGTCACCACACTCGTGATAAAAGGAATGAGGCCCGTTCCGGTGTGCACCTTGCCCTTCATGTGCGACAGTTCGAGGTGGCAATGGGTATTGACAAAACCCGGGATCAAAACGCCCGGCAGTATCTGTAAAGAAGCGGGATCGTGTTGCTCCCGGCGTTCGATGGCCAGAATTTGTCCGGCGTCATCGGTGATAACGACTCCATTTTTAATGGGCGCAGCGGAAACGGGAAACACCCGGTCGGCAGAGAATTTATGCATAGAGAGAAAGATAGAAATAATTCATTATCAAGTAATTAAGTAGTTATCTGTTATTAGTTATCGGTTATCAGTGTTGATAATCAAGCATTTGCAAAGAGTTTAGTCTAAACTAATTTTGCACACCTACCTACAAAAGTAATTGGAGACGCCGAAAATAAAGACAATTCTGCAAATCGGGGGATTGTTCAATAATGTGTGGTACACATTCAGCCGAACAGCCGCAGCGCGGCGATAAAGCTCAAAAAACAACTTATGCTTTTGAGTAACCCCCGCGCTTTAGCCGGGGGAAATGAACGGGACAAACTCAACGGG
>JAYSZC010000590.1:0-1522 GCA_043738235.1 Lewinellaceae bacterium
CCTATTCTACCTGGCACACCTATTGCATTTTTGTCCTGAGCAAAAAATAAAGTCAACGAATGAATTATAAGAAAAATATCCTTGAAACCATTGGCAACACCCCCCTTGTAAAACTGAATAATGTCGCTGCCGATATTCCTGCATTAGTGCTTTCCAAGGTAGAAACATTTAATCCCGGCCACAGCATCAAAGACCGCATGGCGGTCAAAATGATTGACGACGCCGAGGCGCGCGGCGATCTTAAACCAGGCGGTACCATCATCGAATGCACTTCCGGCAACACAGGTATGGGACTGGCTTTAGTGGGTTGCGTACGCGGCTATCGCTGTATTTTTACCACAACGGATAAACAAAGCAAGGAAAAAGTCGATTTATTAAAGGCTGTCGGCGCTGAAGTCATTGTCTGCCCGACCAATGTTGAACCGAATGACCCCCGCTCCTACTATTCCGTAGCGCGCCGGCTCAACACCGAAATTCCGAATTCTTTCTGGTGCAACCAATACGACAACCTCTCCAATCGCCTGGCGCATTACGAAAGTACAGGCCCTGAAATATGGGAGCAAACCGACGGTAAAATCACACACCTCGTGGTTGGGGTAGGTACTGGAGGCACGGTCAGCGGCGTGGCAAAATTCCTGAAAGAAAAAAAACCGAATATCCAGGTCTGGGGCGCCGACACTTATGGCTCCGTGTTCAAAAAATACCACGAAACGGGTGTTTTTGATCCCAAAGAGATTTATCCGTATATCACGGAAGGTATCGGGGAAGATATTCTGCCCGCTAATGTCGATTTCGGACTCATTGATTTGTTTGAAAAAGTAAGCGATAAAGACGCAGCACTTTGGGCGCGTCGACTGGCCCGCGAAGAAGGTATCTTGCTGGGTTATTCCGCCGGGAGCGCTATGGGCGCCCTGTGGCAACTGCGCGGTCGCCTGAAGAAAAATGATGTGGTGGTGCTAATTTTCCACGACCACGGCAGCCGTTACGTCGGCAAAATCTACAACGACGACTGGATGCGCGAACGCGGGTTCCTGGAAGAAGAAATGAAAGTGAGCGACCTGATCGCACGCAAAAAAGACCGCCGTTTCTTAGCCGCTCAAGTGGATGACACGGTGCGCAGCGCATTCAACCTGATGAAATCGCACGACATCAGTCAGTTGCCAGTACAGGACGGCGATAAAGTGGTCGGCTCTATCACCGAAACGCAGGTGCTGCATATCCTGTTGGAAAATCCGCTGCAAAATGCGGAGAAGCAACTCAAAGCGGTCATGGGCGAAGCATTTCCGGTGGTAAAAGACAATATGCCGATCAGTCAACTGAACCGCTTCATCAGCAAGAATATTCCTGCCGTTATCGCGACCGACCGTTCCGGTGGCTTGCATATTGTGACGCAGTACGATTTGATCCAAGCAATTTAGTTATCTGTTATAGCCGCCGCAAAGTGGTTTTGAAAGAAATCTATGCCACCTTCACGGCCGGCAGTCGTTGAAAGTTATGGCGCATGAGGCTGCGTAATTCGGTT
>JAYSZC010000591.1:0-3694 GCA_043738235.1 Lewinellaceae bacterium
CGTAGAGTGGACGGATCCCGGCAGGATGACAAAAGTAGCGTACACCGTAGAGCGTACCACAATATGGGTTGTTAACAGGCATAGGGATACATAGGGATACATAGGGATATGTTATGGAAGTTAAAGGACATACCACTATTCCATCTGTTTTATCGCTCACCGCCGAAATTCCGGTCTCCCCTTTTGTAGTCTATCGTGGTATATTTCCCGGGAATTTCTACATAACGCAGCGCTTGTGTCATGCCGATTTCAGAAGTAAAATAGCCCCACAGTACCAGGTCTTTGATAACCCGGAAGTAATGAGCAGGCGTCTCTTTCTTTTTGCCTTTCTGAAATGCCTTTTGTTCCACATCCAGTTCTGTGAGGTAATCGGTTCGCAGGTTGCCGGCAATTTTCATGAATTTTTTGCCATGCCGTTTGATGCTGTCTGCATCTAAACGAGCCAAACCTTCCATGAAACGTTTTTGTTCGTCCGGTTCGTAACAATCCGAAACGATTACTGCGATAAACTGTCCGACTTTGGCCGCTTTAGCGCCCGGAATATCGGTGGCTGGAATGATGGTTTCGGCCACTTCATTCAGCAATTTGATCTGTGCTTTGCTAAAAAGTCCGATTCCTTTAGCGTAGTCGTCGGGCAGGTTATCTAATTCATCCCAGTCAATATTTTTGGCTAAGATACTATCGGCGCCGAGCAGGGTACCCCCAAACAAAAGGGCACTGCGCTGGAGAAGTTCGCGTCGGTTCATATTATTGTTGTAGATAGTTAATTAAAATGGCAAAAAGCAAATGGCAAAAAGCAATGTAAATCAATGAGTTACAGAAGATTTAAAACTGACTAATTTTGCACACTTACATAGATAATGGTGGAGCGTGTTTACAAATTTCCCTTTTTCAACTCGTTTACAGCGTAGTCGGCCGCGCGGGCGGTGAGCGCCATAAAGGTCAGTGAAGGATTCACACAAGCAATGGAAGTCATGCAGGAGCCGTCGGTTACGAACACGTTGGGTACATCATGCATTTGATTCCATTTGTTCAAAACGGAAGTTTTGGGATCGTTGCCCATCCGCATGGTGCCCATTTCGTGGATCGCCATGCCCGGGAAAGAACCGTTGTCATAACTCTTTACCTCTTTTGCGCCTGCCGCTTCGAGCATTTCAGCAGCATCGTCCATCATGTCCTTGCGCATTTTGAACTCATTTTCCTTGAGTTCGCAGTCGATGGACAGCACGTATTGTCCCCATTTATCTTTTTTGGTTTTGTCGAGCGTGACCTTGTTGTCGTGGTACGGCAACATTTCACCAAAACCACCCATACCGATGCTCCATTGGCCAGGTTCGAGCAATTCCGCTTTCAGGGAAGCGCCGATGCTGAGTTCGGCCACGTCGCGGCTCCAGTTTTCGCGATTCGCGCTGCCCTGGTAACCGAATCCGCGAATGTAGTCGCGTTTGTCGCCGAAAAGGTTGCGGTAACGCGGCACATAAATACCGTTGGCACGGCGACCGTACTGGATTTTATCTTCAAAACCCTCTACTTTGCCTCCGGCGCCGCAGCGGAAATGGTGATCCATCAGGTTATGACCCAGTTCACCGCTGTTGTTGCCGAGTCCGTCGGGCAGGCCGCCCATTTCAATGGAATTCAGCAACAATTGGGTAGAGCCGAGGGTAGAACCGCAGACAAAAATGATTTTTGCTTCGTATTCGATGTTTTCCATCGTTTCGGCATCGATCACCAGCACACCTTTGGCGCGTTTTTTATCCTTGTCGTACAAAATCTGGTTGACGATAGAAAATGGCCGGAGGGTCAGGTTTCCGGTAGCGACGGCTGCGGGCAGGGTAGCGGACTGTGTACTAAAATAGGCCCCGAACGGGCAGCCCCGGCTGCACAGGTTGCGGTACTGGCAATTGCCGCGGCCATTGATCGGTTCTGTCAGGTTGGCTACCCGGCCGATAATCATGCGGCGGTGTTCCCACTTGGCCCTGATCCGCGCTGCTACGTCTTTTTCCACGATGTTCAATTCCATCGGCGGTAGAAACTTGCCGTCCGGGAGTTGCGGCAATCCTTCCAGCGAGCCGCTGATACCGGCAAAGGTTTCTGCGTAATCGTACCAGGGAGCAATGTCCTGGTAACGGATGGGCCAGTCGATGGCAATGCCGTCTTTCAGGTTGGCTTCAAAGTCAAAATCACTCAAACGGTAACTCTGGCGTCCCCACATCAGGGATTTTCCGCCGACATGAAAGCCGCGGTACCAGTCGAAACGTTTCACCTCGGTGTAAGGGCATTCCAGGTCATTGACCCACCAATCGGGCGTGAATTCATTGTATGGATAATCCCGTTTTTGAACGGGGTGCGTGGCTTTCATTGCATTGGTGAGGCGACCGCGGTGGGGAAATTCCCAGGTTTTTTTCATAGCGCTGTCATAATCCGTAACGTGTTTTACATCTTTTCCACGTTCGAGCATAATGACTTTCAGCCCTTTTTCTGTGAGTTCCTTTGCCGCCCAGCCACCCGAAATACCGGATCCGACGACAATAGCATCATATTTTTCTGCCATGTTATGTGTTTAAATGATTGAATTTCAATAAATTATACATCGCAAATGTCGATGGACGCTGCCAGCGAAGCGAGTTTGTTGGATGCTACCGGAATGAATTCCTGTGCGACATATCCCTTGTGGCCGGTTTCTACAATAGCCCGCATGATAGCAGGGTAGTAGAGTTCCTGGGACTCGTCGATTTCGTGGCGACCCGGAACACCGGCGGTGTGGTAATGCCCGATATAGGCGTGGTGTTCGCGTATCCTGCGAATCACGTCGCCTTCGTCAATTTGCATGTGATAAATATCGTACAGCAATTTGAAATTGGCCGAACCGATCGTTTTGCAGAGTTCGACCCCCCAGGGCGTTTTGTCGCACATATAATCTTTATGATCCACCCTTGAATTCAGCAGTTCCATGTGAATGATCACCCCGTTTTTTTCTGCGAGCGACATAATTTGTTTCAGGCCATCCGCACAGTTTTTCAGCCCGACATCATCAGGCATTCCCCGGCGGTTGCCGCTGAAACAAATCAGGTTGGTATAACCTGCTTTGGCCACCAACGGGATCATTTCCGTATACTTCTGAATGAGTTGGGCATGGAATTTCGGCTCATTCCATCCGTCTACCAGGCCGATTTCCGCCCCGTTGCACATCGAAGAGGCGATGCCGTGCTTTTTGAGCGTCTCCCAGTCCTTAGGTCCCACCAGGTCGATGGCTTCGATCCCAATTTGTTTGCCGAACAGACAGAGTTCATCGAGCGAAAAATCATTGAAACACCAGCGGCAAACGGCATGGCGTATGTTGCCTTTCCTTTCAACAGGCTTTATCGTATCGGCCATTGCTGCGATGGATCGTTTTGGTGAAGTTCCGAGAGCTGCGGCGCCGGCCAGCAGTGTTTTCAGGGCATTACGACGGGTTGACATCTTTATCTAGAATGATTGGTGAAATCTATATTTAAATCTGCGGCGAAGATGCTGCAAAAAAATATATTCCAGACAATACGGCGATGCCATATTTTAATTTTGTATATTTTAGCAAAAATATTTGCGCTTGCGGGCTTGATTTCCCCTTCGTAGCGTGATTGAACACGGATTGAATTGATGAGACACGGATTAAAAGGAATGAGGGATGAGGATTGAGGAATGATTACAGCCGCTC
>JAYSZC010000592.1:0-3693 GCA_043738235.1 Lewinellaceae bacterium
TGAAAATTTGACCAAAATATCAACTACTTCCAAAGGCGGAGCGTCCGAAACACCAAACACCATACACGGCCAAAGGCGAAGCGCCCTAAATACTAAACACTATACACCAAACACCAATTTCAAACCCATTTCACCGAACTTCCTTCCGGCGCCGACTGCACTTCGAGCAGATGCGGGAAATAATCTTTCAGGCTGTCAATGTGGGAAACAATGTAAATCTGCCGGAATTGTTCCTGTAAATAGTAGAGTGCCAGCATCATTTCGAGGCGGCGTTCCTCATCCTGGCTACCGAAAATTTCATCGAAAGCCAGGAATTCGATCCGCTGTTCGGCGCCGCTCAATTCCATGATGGCTTTGGTAATCGCGATGCGCAGGCAAAAATTGGCCAGGTCGACTTCACCGCCGGAAAAACGGTCGATGGGGTAAAATATGCCGCCGTCGGCGATAGTAAAATCAAAATTTTCGTCGACCCGGATACTTTCGTACTTGCCTTTTGTGATCCGGCTGAACAAATCGCTGGCTTCGCGGCTGATACCCGGACTCACCTTTTCGAGGATTTCGGTTTTGAACAGATTCAGCATCTCCCCGAGTTTGCGCAACAATTCTGTTTCCTCCAGTTTATCGCTGATTTGTGCCAGAATCCGGTCGTTCGCGGCTATTTTTTCGCGGCTTCTGGCGATATCGCTTTGCAGTTCCAGTGTCTTTTGATGCAGGGCCTGCACCGTGGAAGACTGTGCGCTGAGCACTTCGCTGAAACTGGTGAGCGATTGTTTGGCTGATTCATAGCGCTGCGGATCATGGCCGATGGCGCTCAGGTCGCTTTGTTGAACGTTGATCTGTTCTTTCACATCGGCTATCGCCTTTCCGGTATTTTGCAAGGCTGTTTCGACTGTGGGGCGTTCGCGCCGGAGGTAGGTTTCATTGCCTAGAAACTCGCGGTAGCGCGGCTCCAGTTCGCTCAGTTTGTTTCTCAGGTTCTGGTAGGCAGCGGCATCGAAATGCACCTCGCCGATTTCACGGAGAATGGCTGTATCGGCCACCAACTTCGATTCCAATTGTTTCAGTTCTGCTGTGATAGCCTGTTGCTGGCGTTTTTGTTCATTTAATTTCGATTGCTCCTTGAGCAGGTTGCCTGCTTCCTGACGCGCTGCCTGCTGCCGGTTTTTCAGCGCGAGGCCGGCCTCCGTTACTGCGCTTTTCGCTTCGTCAAACTTGTGTAATTCATTGGTTTGCAGGGTATTGATTTCAGCGCTTAATTCACTTAACGCTCTTTCATAACCTTCGAGCAACGGCTGCAAACAGGTGGGACAACGACCGGTTTTTCCAAGTTCCTTTAGATTGACGACTTTATCGCTGCGCTCTTTGATCCGGCTTTTATTTTCGGCGATTTGCGCATCAAAGCCGCGCAGTTCCGCGCGTTTGCTTTCCATTTCTGCTTCCAGATCGGCGATGGTTTGCTCTGTTTCCTGAAGGACTGCACTGACAATTGGAAGCCGGGTCAGCACCTGTTCGAGTTCTGCCAGTTTTTGTTTTTGCGCCGCTATTTTTTCGTGGTCTTCTGCGATCCGGTTGCTGCGGATTTCTTTATTGAGGTGGCGTTGCTGCTCTTTTTCGAGTGCGTCCAGGGCCTTTTTATCCGTTTCATAAGAGGAGAACTCGCCGCGTATGGCGTCCTGCTGGGTCTGTTGTTGTTGCAGGTCACGGCTTTTTTGCTGTAAGGTTTCCTGTTGTGCGACCAGTCCGGTCAGGCGTTCTTGCAATTGGCCCAGGTTGCGGTGCAGGGTATTGAAACGTTGCAGGCGCTGTTCTTCCTCCTCGAATTTTTGTTTTTCAACGACGTATTTTGCCTCTATCGCGCGCTGTTTTTCCGTTTCAGCTTGCAAGACGAACTGTTTGTCTGTCAGTATTTTACTTTGTTCCACCACAGCGTTTTGCAGCGATTCCAGCAGCTCAGCGGTTAATAAATTCTGGCGCTGGCCGGTCATCTGACTACTCAGGTCGCGGATGTCGCCGTTGACGCGCGTTTGAATCTCGTCGAGCGTATCGAGTCCCAGCATCCGGCGCACCATACGTTTGCGCACTTCGCCGGAGCTGTCCGAAAGTTCGCTGAGTTCTTTTTGGCCGGAAAAAACGGAGCGTTTGAAAGCGTCGCGTTCCATGTGCAGCACCTTCACTAATTCCTCGTTGACTGCTGAAACGCCCTTCGCAATGAGCTGATCGTTTTTGTAAAATTCCGCTCCGACTGCCATCGCTTTGCCGCGAAACTCCCGTTTGACCCGGTACAAAATATCGCCGATGCTGAATTCGAGCACTAGTTCCACATTGGCTTTGGGTTCTGCAAAAGCGGAGCGAACCAGGGCTTTGTTGCTTTCGTCGCGCCCGAACAGACAGTACAAAATGGCCTCAAGAATAGTGGATTTACCCGCGCCGTTTTTGCCGATAATGCCCACCAGCCCTTCCCGGAATTCGAGGGAAAGGGAAGCGTATTGTTTGTAATTGGCCAGGTGTAAACTATTGAGGATCATTGGTTTTTAATTTGGAAATAGTGGTTGGCCCGTTCTGCCAAACGTTCGGCCAGCACGGGGTCTTCCGTGTATTTACTGCGCAGGTAGTCTGTAAATATTTTGTCTATGCTATCGAACTGGCTGGCTTCTATACCTTGCACAAACGACCGGTCGTTAAAGGTTTTTCTTTTCGGGAGGAGTTGAAACGTGTCGGGGAAAAGTTGTTTCAGGCGCAAATTGCCGAGTTCCAGGGTCTGTTCGGTGCGGATGTCGTTGAAATGCAAGGAGAGTATGGCATCCTGCGTATTGTTTTCCTGTTTGAAACGTTCCAGGTCTGCTTCAATCTCGACGGCGGATAGTTCGTGGCAGCGGTTCATTTCCCAATGAAGCCAGGGCCGGGTCGGGATTGCCTCAAAACGGATCGAGCAGGTAAGGTCGGCTGGAATATCCAGTTGCAGAAACCCTTTTTCAGCGCCGATTTCGGTGTCGCTCAGCCGCTCGATACTGCCTGCATACCAGGCGCTGGGGTGTACGTCGATTTGTTGAAAATTGTGCCAATGCCCCAGCGCTATGTACTGGAATTGAGCCAGTTGGTTTTCAAATTCGGCTGGAAAAACCTGTTCGCCGTATTCTTCCATCAGGTAGCGTTTTCCCAGTGAGGTGTGTAGCATGAGTATATTGAACTTGCCTGGCGTCGCCTCCAATTGTTCCAAAGAACTGATTAACAGGCGGTTGTCGTTGATGTGCGGTACGCCGTGGATAACCGCTTCGCCGAACGTCACCTTTTCCGCTTGTTCCCCAAAAAACGGATACACCCGATCCAGCGAACGCAAAGCGCGCAAAATCGGACTGTTGTAAATCGTTTTTGGGGTTTCGTGGTTGCCGGCTATCAGTACCATCGGAATACCGGTATCGCCGAGGCGGCGCAATTGCTCCAACCCGAAGGTCAAAGCCCGGTTGGAAGGACTGGGGCGGTGGAAAAAATCGCCGGAATGGATGACCAAATCCGGTTTCAGTTCCAAAATACGTTCGATCACCCGCTCGAAAGCATCATACACATCCTGCTCCCGGGCATTGATGCCCGCTGCGCTGACGCGGTCGTATGCCTGGTAACCCAGGTGCGTGTCGGAGAAGTGAATTATTTTCATAGGGGAGTTCATTTGTATATCCTGCTGGTAAATTTTTTCCC
>JAYSZC010000593.1:0-1519 GCA_043738235.1 Lewinellaceae bacterium
CTTTTACTTCCTGCATATCCACCGGCCGGCCCAATTCCCTTTCCAGTGACGTGACCGTTTTGTCTTCATCGGCAATACCACAAGGTACGATGTAATCGAAGTATTCGAGGGGCGTATTTACATTAAAAGCCCATCCGTGGAGGGTGACCCAGCGGCTGAGGTGCACGCCGATGGCGCAGATTTTGCGAAAACCATTACCCGCAGCATCGGCAATCCAAACGCCGGTATATCCCGGGATCCGTTGGGTTTCGATACCATATTCCGCCAGGATTCTGATGATTACTTCCTCGATATTTCGCACATAGCGGTGCACATCCGTAAAAAAACAATCCAGGTCGAGAATCGGATAACCCACGATTTGTCCGGGGCCGTGAAAAGTAATATCACCGCCGCGGTTGATTGGGAAAAATTGAATGCCCCTGCGAGTCATTTCCTCGGCTGAAAGCAACAAATGATCCATAGACCCGCTTTTGCCGAGGGTATAAACGGGCGGATGTTCCACCAACAGCAAGTGGTGCGCCTGCGGGTAGGAACCCGGCAGCAAATGCTTGCTATTCAGTTTGTTATCCACTAAATTCCGGTGCAGCAGGGTCTGGAAATCCCAGGCTTCCTGGTAGTCCATTTGACCCAAATCCCGAAAATATACCGTTTGCATGGCAGTTAAACAGAAATGACGCCGGCTTGTTCGGAGCAAAGATCGCAAAAGAAAACGGGCGCCGAAAGAACCACAAGGTCAACTAAATTCTACCTTTGCATCCCGTAACAATTGCGACCACATACTATGACGAAATACATCTTTGTTACGGGCGGCGTGACCTCTTCGCTGGGGAAAGGCATTCTGTGCGCTTCCTTAGCCAAATTGCTCCAGGCACGCGGTTTTTCCGTAACCATTCAAAAATTCGACCCCTACCTCAACGTCGATCCCGGCACGCTCAATCCCTACGAACACGGGGAATGTTATGTCACCGACGACGGCGCTGAAACGGACCTCGACCTCGGCCACTACGAGCGGTATCTCAACATTCCTACTTCACAGGCCAACAACGTGACGACCGGGCGGATTTACCAGACCGTCATCAACCAGGAACGCGAAGGCATGTACCTCGGCAAAACGGTGCAGATCATTCCGCATATCACCGACGAGATCAAACGCCGCATGTTGCTGCTCGGGCAATCCGGCAATTACGACATCGTACTCACGGAACTCGGCGGCACGGTCGGCGACATCGAATCGCTACCCTATGTCGAATCGGTACGACAGTTGCGCTGGGAACTGGGCCGCGAGCACTCGCTGGTGATCCACCTTACCCTGGTGCCGTTCCTCAATGCGGCCAAAGAACTCAAAACCAAACCGACGCAGCACTCCGTCAAGGAACTGCTCAGCCTCGGCGTGCAGCCCGACATCCTGGCCTGCCGCACCGAGCACCCGTTGAATATCGATATCCGCCGCAAACTGGCGCAGTTCTGCAATGTGGAAACCAGTTCGGTCATCGAAATGATCGATGCGGAAACGATTTAC
>JAYSZC010000594.1:0-9726 GCA_043738235.1 Lewinellaceae bacterium
GTTTTTACTTTTGGCCGATATTTTTTATTTCCGGTGGGATAAAAAAGTTCGTTCGTCGGTAAACAATGTAAACGTAGGAAACGTTTGATGCAAAAAATGTTTCCACAGTTTAACTTTGCGCAATGATTACCGAACAGCAGGAAAAATGGCTCAAGAGAGTAGAGGAATTATTTCTCCGCTTTGGCATCAAAAGTATCACGATGGATGACGTGGCACGCGAGCTCGGCATTTCCAAAAAAACCCTGTACCAGTTTGTAGAAAGTAAAGATGACCTGGTACAGAAGATGCTTACCCGGCATATCGAACAGGAAAAATTAACCTGTAAAATGCTCTTCGGCGCTGCGGGCAATGCCCTGGAAGAGATGTATGTCGTGATTGAAGGCGATACGCAACAATTGAAACAAATGAAAGCAAATATTATACACGATCTCCAGCGGTATCACCGCGAAGCATGGGAAAAGGTAAGCGAATACCAACGCGGTTTCCTGTATTCCGTGGTGCGCAACAACCTCGAACGCGGCATTCGCGAGGGCTTGTACCGACCCGACCTCGATGTTGATATTATCTCCAAGCTCCATATTTCCGGTTCCATACAGCTCTTCAACGAAGATATTTTCCCCCATACCCATTACAAATACGACGAAGTGTTCCGCGCCTTCATGCTGCATTATTTATACGGCATCGTCTCCGAAAAAGGTTTGGCGCATTTGAAAAAGAAATTCGATTCATAAGTAGTTATCGGTTATTAGTTATTGGTTATCAGTGTTCATAATCAAGCATTTATAAAGAATTTAATCCAAACTAATTTTGCACACCTATTTAACATGAATGAATCAAGTAACCCCCGAATCCTTCCAATCAAGGTCTAATCAAGGTAACAAAACTCTCAATATGCAACTACGTATAACTTTATTTTCACTCCTTTTGCTGGGAGGGCTGAGCGAACGCGGCCATGCGCAGCAGGCCATGTCACTCGACGACTGCATTCAGTTTGCCTTAACCAACGCCCCCGACGTTAAGGTAGCTCAACTCCAGGTTACGGATGCCGAATGGCGCATTAAGGAAAACACCTCAACAGCCTTGCCTCAATTTTCCGCCAGCATTGGGTACCAGTATTTTATTCAACGTCCGGGCATTCCGGCCAGTGCGCTGGGTTTTCCCGGTGCGGGCGACGAAAAAGTCGCATTCAGTGCCATCCACAGCCTGACCCCCAGCCTGTCGTACAATCAACTGTTTTTCAGCAATAGTTATCGCGTAGCCAAGAAAGCGGCGCAGTTCTACCGCGAATACGTCGACCAACAATTGATCGCAACCAAACAGACGATCCGCAACAAGGTGGTGGACGCCTACCTGCCGGCCCTGCTGCTTTCTGACAACTTAGCAATCTTAGATAAAAACATTGTTAACTTAGACAAACTCCTGGCCGATACCCGCGCCATCAATCAAGCGGGTTTTGCCGAGCAATTGGATGTAGACCGGCTCGATTTGTCGCTTTCCAGCCTCCGCAGCGAACGCGGCAACCTGGCGCGCCAACGCGAAATAGTGGTCAATGCGCTCAAATTCACCATGGGCATGCCCGTCGGGCAGGATATTTCATTGGCAGATGACGTTCAAAAACTGATGAACCTGTACACCGATGCAGACCTCACGACCGAACTCAACCTGATGAATCGCCCCGAATACACACAGTTACTCAAAGGCCGGGAGTTGAACGCGCTGCAGGTAGACCTGAACAGCAAAACCTGGATGCCAAACATCTCCGGTTTTGTCCAATACCAGCCCGGGTATCAGGGCGGATTCGGCAACGATACCAAATGGTTTTTTATCCCTTCGGCTGTAGCCGGCGTATCGGTCAATGTTCCCATCTGGGATGGAGGCGGCGCTAAGGCGCGGCGCGAACGGGCGATCATCGGCATCCAAACCATTGATGCGCAAAAACAAATGCTCGAAAATGGTATCGCACTGGAAGTAGAAAATGCGCGCAAACAATACATCAACGCACAGGAACGTGTCGCCAACCAGCAAAAAAGCCTGGATCTCGCCCAGCGCATTTTCGATACCACCCAAACCAAATACAAAGCCGGGGTCGGCAGTAGTTTTGAAGTGACGCAAGCCGAACAGGGGCTGTATACCGCCCAGCAAAACGTGATGCAGGCGCGTTATGACCTGCTCAGCGCGCGGATCAGCATCAAGAAAGCATTGGGACTTGATAAATGAGTTGATGAGGGTTTATATGGGTTGATGAGGGTTGATATACATCGGCTCGAAAAAAGTAAAATCGCTTCATTTCCGAGCGGATGTATATCAACCTCATCAACCTTTATAAACCCTCATCAACCCTCATCAACCCTTATAAACCCCTCCTCAACAATCAACTATAAAAACAATTCAACATGAACAATAAGAATCTCCTCTCTCTTGCAACCATCGGCCTGAGCATCTTGCTGCTGTCGGCCTGTGGCGGTGGATCCAGCGACCCTGCTGCACAACTTGCCGCACTCAAAGAACAGAAAGCCGATCTCGATTCCCAAATCAGCGCGCTTGAAAAACAAATCGGAACGGCCAACGGTCCGGTTATGCGGATCAAGACCATTGGCGTTACCGAGGTAAATACCGTTATTTTCCGCCACTTCATCGACTTGCAAGGCAAAGTAGACGCCGACGAAAGTGTGACCGCTACCTCCAAAATGCCGGGCGCACTCAAACGCGTGTATGTAAAAAATGGCGATGAAGTCCGTAAAGGCCAGCTCCTGGCAGAAATCGAAGACAATATCCTGCAAAAAAGCCTCGCCGAAATGGATGGCCAGCTCGCTACGGCCACCGACATTTACAATCGCCAGAAAGGTTTGTGGGATCAGAAAATCGGCACCGAAGTAGCATTTATCCAGGCTAAAAACGGTAAGGAAAGCCTGGAGCGCAGTATCGCTACGATGAAGGAAAACATGAGCCAGACGAGAATATACGCGCCCAACAGCGGTACCGTAGATATGGTATTGCTCAAGCAGGGCCAAATGATTTCCCCCGGTGTTCCATTGTGCAATATCCTGAATCTCACCAATTTAAAAGTTAAAGGTGAGGTCACGGAAGCGTATGCCTCCAAAGTACGCAAAGGCGACCAGGTACAGGTGTTTTTCCCGGATTTGAAAAAGGAGATCAGTACCCGTGTTACATACGTCAGCAAAACCATCAACCCGATGACCCGCACTTTCGTGGTGGAATGCGCTTTGCCTAAAACCAATGACTACCGCGCCAACCAGATTGCTGTGATGAAAATTGTGGACTATCAAAATCCGAATGCCATTTCCGTACCGGTGAATGTTATTCAGACAGCGGAAGACGGCGAATTTGTCTTGATTGCTGAAAAAACCGGTGAAAAATCGGCCATTGCCAAAAAAGCGCTTATCAAACAAGGCAGCAATTACAACGGTCAGGTAGAAATTCTCAGCGGTTTGAAAAAAGGCGACTTGGTGATTTCCACCGGTTTCCAGGATGTGAATAACGGCGAAACGGTCGCTTTCTAACATCAGATCATCCGGTTACGGTATGTACACTCCCACCCACTTTGCACAGACTGATACGGCTACCCTGGTGGCTTTTATGCGGCGTTACGCTTTTGCTACCATCGTATCGCAAATAAACGGGCGCCCGTTCGCTACGCATTTGCCGTTTGCAGTCGAATATTCCGAAGCTGGTGAGGTAACGCTGCTGGCACATTTTGCCAAGGCAAATTTGCAATGGCAAACGCTGGAAACCCAGGAAGTATTGGTTATTTTCAGTGAGCCACATGCCTACATTTCACCGTCGCTCTATGAAAAGGAACTCAATGTACCCACCTGGAACTATGTTGCCGTTCATGCTTATGGCCAGGCAACACTGATTACAGATGACACCTCCGCTTTTGAATTGCTCGAAAAGCAAATGCAAACCTTTGAAAAAGAATACCTGATACAATGGTCTGGGCTACCGCAGGAGTATAAAAATGCGATGGTTAAAGGAATTGTGGCATTTCGGCTGAACGTTTCACAACTGGAAGGAAAAGAAAAACTCAGCCAGAATAAAAAAGCCAGTGAACGGGAAAGGATTATAGCGCATTTGGCAGAAAGCCCGGACGGGACAGCAAGCCAGATCGCTGAACGGATGCAACAGAAATCTGTGGAAATTATCAAGCAAAACAGATTAGATTCTTTGTAAATGCTTGATTATCAACACTGATAACTAATAACTAATAACGGATAACTAATTAAATGAAAGAATTTAAACCTACTTCGTGGGCTATCGATAACCGCACTTCGATTTTCATCATAACGGTGATTATCACGCTGGCGGGGATCATGTCATATAATTCCCTTCCCAAGGAACAATTCCCGGATGTGACCGTGCCGCAAATCTTTGTGACCACCATCTACCCGGGCGCGTCGCCGACTGATATGGAACAACTCGTCACCAAGCCCATTGAAAAACAACTCAAGGGCCTGAGCGGCGTCAAAAAAGTGTCCTCCTATTCTATCCAGGATTTCTCCAATATCATCGTCGAATTTAACACCGACCTCGATGTGGCGCAGTGCAAACAGAAGGTAAAAGACGGCGTGGACAAAGCGAAACGCGATCTGCCGACCGACTTGCTGGAAGACCCGACCGTGACGGAATTCGATATTTCCGAAATCCCGATCATGAACGTGAATGTGGCCGGCGACTTCGACCTCGACAAGTTGAAAGACTACGCAGACCGCCTGAAAGACCGCATCGAAGAAATGCGCGAAATCACGCGGGTCGACCTCGTGGGCGCGCTGGAAAAAGAGGTACAAGTCAACGTAGACAAGTATAAAATGAACGCAGCAAGCCTGACTTTCCGCGACATTGAAAATGCCCTGGCCTTTGAAAATATGACCGTTTCGGCGGGCAATGTGGATATCGGCGGCATGACCCGTTCGGTTTCCATCCGCGGCGATTTTAAAGATTTAGAACAGATTAAAAACATCATCGTTGCCTCCCAGTCGGGCGCCATGCTGTATCTGAAAGACGTGGCTGAAGTAAAAATGGGGCACAAGGAACAGGAGAGTTTCAGCCGCCTCAACGGGCGCAACGTCATTTCGCTCAACGTTATCAAACGCACCGGCGAAAACCTGATCAGCGCTTCCGATAAAATCAAGGAATTGGTGGACGAAATGAAAGCCAATGAGTTTCCTGCCAACCTCGAAGTCAGTATCACCGGCGACCAGAGCCGTGCCACCCGCACAACCCTGCACGACCTGATCAATACCATTATCATCGGCTTCATCCTGGTGGCCCTGATCCTGATGTTCTTCATGGGCGGCACCAACGCGATCTTCGTAGCCCTGGCCGTTCCGCTTTCCATGTTTATCGCGTTTATGGTGCTGCCGAGCATCGGGTTTACCCTCAATTTTATCGTACTGTTTGCTTTCCTGCTGGGCCTGGGCATTGTAGTGGATGACGCTATTGTCGTGGTCGAAAACACCCACCGGATTTACCACCAAGAAGCCGACCTGGGTATCGTACACGCTGCTAAAAAAGCGGCGGGCGAAGTATTCCTGCCAGTACTGTCGGGCACGGCCACTACCCTGGCGCCGTTTTTCCCGCTGGTATTCTGGGGCGGTATTTTCGGGAAATTCATGCACTATCTGCCTGTAACCATCATCATCACGCTGACGGCTTCGCTGCTCGTAGCCTACATCATCAACCCCGTCTTTGCAGTGTGGTTTATGAAAAAGGAAGGCGATGAATCGCTCAAGATAGATCATAAAAAAGTGCGAAACCGCACCTATGCCGGGTATGCCATATTCGGTCTTGCCACCCTGTATTTCTATGTGAATGGTAATATCGGCATGGGCAATTTTATGGTAACCTGCGGCCTGTTTGTCGTGTTGTATCGTTTCGTATTGGAAAAAGCGGTCAATTGGTTCCAGAACAAAGCCTGGCCAGCCATCCAGAATGCCTACGCCGGCTTCTTGTCTGCCGTACTCAACCATCCCTGGAAAATGCTGATCGGCATGACCTTCCTGCTTTTCAGCGCCTGCGGTCTTACCCTTTCGCGCCAGGCAAATATTGTGTTGTTCCCGAAAGCAGACCCGAACTTCATTTATGTCTACCTGACTTTGCCGGTTGGTACGGATATTCATGTGACCGACTCGCTTACCCGCATTATGGAAAACAAAGTGCAGGAGGTATTGGGTGAAAATAACCCGATCGTCGAATCGGTGATTGCAAACGTGGCTTTAGGCGCTTCGGAAGACCAGTTTGACCGTTCTGCCACCTCCAATAAAGGTAAAGTAGGCGTTGCATTCGTGGAATACGGCCAGCGCAACGGCGTCAGCACCGCAACCTACATGGACAAAATACGCAATGCCACCAAGGGTGTCATTCCCGGCGCCGAAATTGTGGTAGACCAGGAACAGGGCGGCCCGCCCACCCCCAAGCCCGTTTCGGTGGAAATACGCGGCGATGATTTCCAGAAACTGATAGCAACGGCTACTATGGTGAAACGCTACCTGGATTCGCTCGCCATTCCCGGGGTGGAAGAACTGCGTAGCGACCTGATCGTATCAAAACCTGAAATCAGCATTCAAATCGACCGCGATCGCGCCAACAGGGAAGGGATTTCGACTGCCCAAATAGGCGGCGAGTTCCGCACGGCTATTCTGGGTAAAGAAGCCACCAAATTTAAAGACGGCGAAGATGAAATCCCCGTGGTGATCCGTTTGCAGAAAGATCAGCGTGAGAATATTAACTCCGTTGAGAATCTCAATATCACGTTCCGCGATATGAATATGGGCGGCGTACTGCGCTCTGTGCCGATGGCGGCACTGGCTGAAGTGAAATATACCAATACGTATGGCGGTATCCGCCGCAAAGACCAGGAGCGTTTGGTGACGATTTCTTCCAATATCACGGCGGAATATCAACCCAAACAAACTGAAGTGGTCAATGCCGTAAAAGCAGGCGTGGCGGCTCTTCCTCAACAAGACGGTACGGTGGTCGGGTTTGCCGGCGAAGACGCAGAATTTATTGATGCGGCTACTTTCTTAGGCACTTCCCTGCTCATTTCGCTGGGATTGATCCTGCTCATTCTGGTGACGCAATTTAACTCCGTTGGTAAAATGCTCATCATCATGACCGAAGTGGTATTCTCCATTATCGGGGTATTGCTCGGTATGTATTTTACCAATATGGATTTCTCGGTCATTATGATGGGCGTAGGTATCGTGGCATTGGCCGGTATTGTAGTGCGAAACGGAATTTTGATTGTCGAATTTACCGACATCCTTCGAGAACGGGGTCTCGGCGTCCGCGAAGCGGTGATCGAGGCAGGGCGTATTCGGATGACGCCCGTTTTGCTGACAGCGACCGCTACTATTCTCGGCCTCTTGCCTCTGGCAGTAGGTTTCAATATCGACTTTGTAAGCCTGTTTGAAACTGGAAACCCGAAAATTTATTTCGGGGGCGACTCCGTAGCCTTCTGGGGCCCGCTGTCCTGGACCATTATTTACGGCTTGGGTTTTGCCACTTTCATCACCCTGATTATCCTGCCGGTCATGTACCTGAAAGGGAAACAGGTGAAAGACTGGTGGGAGAGCCATATGTAAAGGAAACATGCAATACACCCTCAGTTACTGGGAGCGCGAGACCTTTTATCGCGACATCGATATAGCCGTAATCGGCAGCGGCATTGTCGGATTGACGGCAGCCATACACCTGCGCAGCTTAGACCCGACACTGCGCGTAGTGGTACTCGAACGTGGAGCCTTGCCGGTCGGCGCCAGCACCCGCAATGCCGGTTTTGCCTGCTTCGGCTCCATGACAGAGCTGCTGGACGATATGAAAATCATGTCGGAAGACGAGGTGTTAGCCATTGTGGAAAAACGCTGGCGGGGCCTGCAATGCCTGCGCGCGCTAACCGGCGATGCGCAAATTGATTTCCAGATGCTCGGCGGCTACGAAATGTTTACCGGTGAAGAAAGCGCCATTTTTCAGCAATGCACCGAACGGATTCCCGATTTTAATCAAAAAATGGGGCAGATCACAGGTCACTCCGAAGTGTACCGCGTGGTCGATGAACGACTGCCTGAATTTGGGTTTCAGGGCGTACAACACCTGATACTCAACCAGGCGGAAGGACAGGTGCATACCGGTAAAATGATGGCCGCGCTGCTACAGAAAGCCCTCGACTGCGGCGTCCGGATTTTTAACGGTTTCGAGATCAAACGACTGGAAGACAGTTCGCAGGGCGTCGAAATCGAAACGGCTTCCGGCTGGACGCTGCGGGTGCCGCGCGTTTTGGTCGCTGTCAACGGTTTTGCCCGGCAACTACTGCCGGCGCTCGATGTGCACCCCGCGCGCAACCAGGTGCTGATCACGCACCCTGTTCCGGGACTCCCCCTAAAAGGGTGCTTTCATTATGACCGCGGGTATTTTTATTTTCGGAATATAGACGGGCGTATCCTGCTCGGCGGCGGTCGAAATTTAGACTTTGAAAAGGAGAAAACCGATGACTTCGGCCCCAACGAATTGATCCGAAATGCCCTGACGGAGTTATTGCATACCGTCATTTGCCCTGGCCGGGAAGTAGCCATAGATACCTGGTGGACAGGAATTCTGGGGCTTGGCCCCGTCAAAAAGCCGATTATCCAGCGCATCTCACCGCGCATTACCGTGGCAGTCCGCCTGAGTGGCATGGGAGTCGCCATCGGTACGCTGGTAGGCCAGGAAGGCGCTGAACTGGCGTTGTGAGTAAAAGGGCAAAATTGCAAAAGGCAAAAAGCAATGTAAATCAATGAGTTACAAAAGATTTAGTTTTAACTAATCTTGCATACCTACTTAGTTAAAAAAGCTACACCGTTTTCATCCGCCGCACCGTCACCGTGCCCAGCACGATCACGCTGATAATAAAGAAAATGGCTAAGGCCATCACGCTGTTGCGCATGCCGCCGGTGATTTGTTCGACAAAACCAAAAACAAAAGTCCCCATCACGGTGGATACTTTGTCCATCACATCGTAAAAACTAAAATAAGACGCCGTATCGGGCGTGTTTTCCGGTAAAAACTTGGCATAAGTAGCCCTTGATAGCGATTGAATGCCGCCCATAACCAATCCTACCGCTGCTGCCAGAAAATAAAAGTCAGCGCCGGTCTGTACAAAATAGCCCACGATACAGATGCCGGTCCAGATGATCAGCATCAGCATAATGGAGAATTTGTTGCCCTTTTTTCCCGACAGTTTGGCAGAAGCCCAGGCCCCGCCGATGGCTACAATTTGAAGAATCAGGACTAAAACAATCAGCCCGGTGGAAGAAAACTTTAATTCTTTTTCTGCAAAAGTAGAGGCCAGAAAAAGTACGGCCTGCACACCGGCATTGTAACAAAAAAAGGAAACCAGGAAAGCGACCGTATTGCGGTCTTTGCGCAACGAGCGCCATGCCTTGCGCAATTCATCGTATCCTTTGCGAACCAGGTTGGTACGCGCCCGCACCAGGCGTTCTTCGGGCAGCCGGCGCAGCGGAATCTGTGCGAAACCGATCCACCAAAGCCCCACCATCACAAAAGCGGTGGGCACGGCGCGCAGTCCGTCGGAAAACCCGAACCACTCGTATTTCATAATCACAACCAGATTGACCAGCAGTAGAATAACGCTCCCGATAAATCCAAAACTGAAGCCCCGCGCGCTAACGTCGTCATAACGGTCTTCGGTAGCGATCAGTGGTAGAAAAGCGT
>JAYSZC010000595.1:0-9718 GCA_043738235.1 Lewinellaceae bacterium
TGGCGGCATTTTCACGGGTGCGTTGCACCTCTTCAGCGGCTGTTACCCTGGCGCGTTGAATTTCCTCACCGGCTTGCCTGCGTGCCTCTTCTACGTTCAGGTTGATTTTTGTAACGGCGGAATCGGCTTTATTGCGGCTGATCGTGATGTAATCTTTGGCTTCCGCTTTTGCTTTTTCGATTTCGGCGAGGCTTGATTTCCGCGCTTCCAGCACCTCATTGGAGTACTCTAATTTTTTCTGATTGGCTGCTTCCCGCGCAGCGGCTACTTCTTGCTGCAATTGCGCTTTGATGCCGTCGGCTCTGTCTTTTTCGGCTTTTATTTCAGTGCGCAGGCGCTCTTTTGTTTTTTCCAATTCCGTACGCAGGTTCACAACTTCATTATCCGCATTGGTATTGCTGGGTTTAGCGCTGCTTCCACCTGCCGATGGTTTGGATGCTCCACCTGCCGGTTTGGTATTGCCCGTTACAACGATTGGTTCGGGTTTGGCGACTGCAGCGCCGGGTGTGTCCACCACAGCATCCCGTTCGAGTATGGAACTAAAGCAGTTGATAAGCGCTTTGAGCTCGCTTTGCCGCTCAGCATTAATGGTGAATTTGTATTTCTGGCGGTCGACAAAGTTGATAAAATTGATGCCGGTAAGGTTGGCGTTGGATAGCCACTGCATGGCCTCCAGGTCGAGCCGGAGGTTGTTTCGATGGGTTGGAACGGTACCGGTCATCAGTTCGTCCATACCAATGAATTTGTAGGACTGCTCTTTTCCGGTGGCATCAATAAATGCTACCTGGTCATCCTGGTTGAACTCGATACCACCCACCGAGGTCATTCGGGCAAAAATGCCTTTTTCATTGGTAAAAAACTCGATGGAGTAGTTATACCCACCTCGAACAACGACTGTCAGCGATATACTGCTGGCAATTTGGATGCCGCTTATCTTTTTATTTTCCTTAATGACACTTGTACAATCCTGTGCAAAGAGAGAAAATGCTGAAAAACAAACAAAACACGGTATAATGAGGTATAGACGAATGTTAACAGGCTGCATAGTATGGCTGATATGATGATGAATTGACGCGGCAATTTATGTGTTTCCGCGCAGCAAACGAAAGATGCAGCGAACAACTGTACAGTTGCCCGAATTTTAAGAAATGATTAGCATTTATAACAATAGATTTTTTGGAAAAGCAACAATCAGAAATTTAGCTGCAAAGAGTCGCGCAAGTTACTGAAAGTATTGCTGTTTTCAGACCAGTAAGCTTCCATGCGCGTGGTTTTCAAAATACCTTTACTAGTCAGTTTGCCGCCATCCGTTTCTTCCCACCCCAGTATTTGATGCGGGGCCGCCGTTTCGAAACGAATGCTCAAGGTTCTTTGTATACCTGAATACGTCAGGCGCAACACACTTTCTTTTTCTCCTTTTTCTATTTGTAAATCAGCACTTTGTACCTGGAAAGGGCGGTGCCGGAGGCGGCTGTACAATACGGATGGCCTTACATTGACAGCGCCGGTAGGAATACCCGCTGGATTCAGTCGAATGCGTACCGCGAGATCGTCTTCCAGAACGGAAAGGGTCAATCGCTTGTCCTGGTCTCCTTCCGATTCAAAATAGGAGTAGGATCGAACCTGATACCCACCGGCTTCCAGGTTGGTTTGTGCAAAAACCTGGCCGCACCAGTCTTGCACGGTGCAGGTGGTTTTCAGTGTTGGGCCGGCATCGACCGGCGTAAAAATCGATTGCATGATGGAATAGTCATAAATACCGGTTTTAAAACGCCGTACGGAGTTGAATTTGAGCACCGGTATCCGGTCGGCGCCCGCATTGGCAGGGTCGTCTAATTTCACCTGTTTTTGTTTGGAAAAATCCTCCGCAACAAAAATATTCACCTGTTCGGCTTTTCGGATTTCGCCGTAGCGCTCCTGTGTTACTTCGTAGGTGCTAAGTTCCGCTTTGCCTTTGTACCAGTATTCGTTAAAAGCGGGTGATGGCGCCATCGCTTTAAAAAGACTGGAAACCTGTGCCGCCGGGGCAGCGGCTTCTTTTTTCTCGGTTTGCTTGCCGCAACTTCCCAGCACGACAATCAGCGCAACCGGGGTTATAATTTGAAAGATAATATTCATAAGAATGGATGTTTTTTAAACTGGAGTCGATGTGGCAGCGCGAATGCTACCGGATATTGTGATAATAAAATTCAAACAAAAATGCGACTGTTTTGCTCAAATTAAAGCCATAAATAATCGGGATGGAATGGTTTAAAAGGTTCGTTTTTGGTTTTTTGCATAAATTTCTCCCCAGACAGGGCCGCGTTTTTGTTGCCATATCAATCGCCAGTTTTGCCGCAGTTCCAGCCGCATTTCTTTGGACACATCATTGAATACGTTGGAGATAAAAATGTACGCGTTGCTGCCGGTATCAATTGCTGTAAATGTAGACTGGTCGCCGTCGAGTTGAATGTTTTCACCCGTATTCAGGCCGGGAAATGCCGTGCCGACTTCTGACAGTGGTATCTGATGTTGTTGCAGGAATGCCAATGCATCTGCGCGGACGGCATGATAAGGCAAATGCGCGAGGGTGCTGTCCCAATCCATGGAAATGCCATGCGGATACACCTGAAAATTGCCGAAGGCAAGCGAAACGGACAATGCCGTCAGTATCCCCTTTTTGATGAGGGGTCGGAGCGCCGGCATTTTTACAATCCATTGAAAAACAAACAGATGAAACACTAAATATACCGGCAAAAAGTAACGGTGCGCAGAAAGATTCTGGTATCGGATCGCTGAAATACTGAGCAAAACAAACAGGCATATCAGCAACAAGCATAACAATCTTTCAAAAGGCCGGCTTTGTCCGGCGGTGTTCAAAAACTGCTTTTTTCCGTACCACAGCAATCCAGCCAGGGTAATCCATTCCATTACCCGGCCAAAATCCAGCCAACGCCAACCCAGAATAGCGACATTGCGCATCATTTCCGTGATACCGGCCGCTCTGAACGCAGGCGCCCAGGGAGAACCGGCATGGTAACCGATCCAGCCTGCAGCCTGCCAGTGCCACAGCAGAAACGTAGCGCCTATGGAAAAACCGGGTAAAAACGAGACCAGAAGGTTGTGCTGCAAGGCTTTTCGCTCATACAAAATCAGTGCTACAAACAGCGCACCAGCGCACATCATTCCGCGCATACTGATGGCGAAAAGCCCTGCGATTCCAATGGTAATGAACAGTTTATGACGGCCCAAAATACCTTCCACCGCACATAAAAAGAAGGCTGCGAGCATGGTATCCGGACTGACCATAGCGCTTTGTCCGAGTAGTACCGGATCGAGCAGCGCCGGCGGAAGCAACCACCAGGCCCATGTTTTTCCGCCCAATCTTTTGCCCAAACGGTACAAAAACCAAACTATAGCCCACAAAAAAGGCAGCATACCCCAATGCCCGGTCGCTAGGTTTTTCCCAAATATGCTCCACAAAGCGGCTAAATAATAGCCCGCAACCGGCGGATGACCGGAATCTATGTCAGGGGGCAATACTTCCCAGGCGCCCTTATTCCCGTAAAAAAAGTGCGCATGTTTGGACGCCAGTTGAATCGTATCCCAGAAAAAAGGATCATTTTGAACCGCCCAGGTAAAGCCGGTTGCACAAAGCAAAAATAGCAGCAGCGGGAGGATGTTTTCCCGCCACAGGATGCGCCTCATTTTACTTCAAAAAATTCAAAGGAAGCCCGTTCCGGGAGGGTAAGGGCGGCCTCTTCACTTTCTGCGGCAAAGTAATATTGGGTAACATCCGTTGCGTTGAGCGTTGTGGTGAATAGTCCGTCTTTCACTGCGACTTCTTCGCCGGCGCTCATGGCTAAGCGTTTGAACGACAATGATTTGTTGTTTCGATAGTAGAGATATGCGGCTTTGGTATTGCTCAGTTTGGCCGTAAAAGTGATCTTTTCACCCTCTTTATGATACTTAGTATCTTCGATAAGGGGTTTGATTTTATTGAGCAAGGGGTGTTTTTGCAAATACAGGGTGCGTTTGTCCATCAACTCGCGCAAACCGATCACATTGTCGGGGCCATTGTGCATTGTTTTGTCCAATGCCTGTTGGAAGTCGGCATACGAATACAATTTGAGCGTGTCCTGCTTCACTGCCGGTTCTATTTCCTTCATCATGGCCTGCGCCCGCTTTATCAGGTCGCCGTTAGTGAGGTAATCATGTACAATGGTGCCCATGTGCGCGATGTAAATTTTGCGGTACAAGGGGTTTTTGAGCAATTTGGAAATCAAGGGCCGTTTGGCGTTGTCAATTTCTGCCAGCGGCTGGTACTGAATCAGTTCCTCGTCCTTCATTTCCACGAAACTGAAGTTTCTGCGCCAGCCGCCGAAAGACATGTTGAGGTCCCAGATGAGCGGATGCGCTACATTGGTAGAGTCGAACCACAGGTAGTAGTTGTGCGATAATGAACCGTTGTAACTATCCAGGTTGACCATGACATTGTTGAGGGCCAGCATCCACAGGGTTTGGTCCACATTAAGCGTCGTTTCGATTTTTTCCGGCGTTTTATTCAACACTTTAATCAGGTTGAGCAACACTTTCCAGGCAGCCGGATCGTCCACTTCATAAAATGCATCATAGCAGCCGGGACTGTCATTGAGGTAGGCGAGCGAGGCGTTTTCACCCTTGGGGCAGCCGCTTTGGCTGCGTACCCGTTGCCAGTTGTCGGGGTCGCACTTGACCAGGTGCCCCGTCGTAGTGCCGTAGTGTTTTTTGATAAAATTGTTGTCAATGGACTCCGTATTGACATACAGTCCGTACAGTTTTCCATTCATAAACACCCTGGAAAAATTGCATTGGGGCGCAGGCATATATTTCCGAATGACTTCATACGACAGCGGATCTCGGATAAAACCCGGGTCGAGAAAACCATTGGACAGTTTAATGGTTGTGTAACCCTCTTTGAGTTGATGCGATTTGTTTTTAAAATCGAGTTTGATGTTGATGGGTAATTTTTTGGAAGTTTCGTTGCGGGAACGGAAATAGGAACTATTGCCCTTGTATCGCACGCCGACACTGTCAAATCGCGTACCATTGACGGTAACATAACCTAACAAGCGTGCATCGGGATTGACTTTTTTGAGGGAGTCCAGTTTTACGTCCCAGTTTTTATAGGGCATGTCAATCCGTATTTCCTGGATGCCGACGCCATAAAAATTTTGTGCGTAACTATTTGACAGACAAATAAAAAGGCTGAAAAATGAAATACTAAATAAGCGAAAATTTCTCATAATGTATATCGGAAACAAGGTGTAAGGAGTTGCGAATAAACGATAAAACCACCGGCCGGCAAAACGCCGAATCAGTGGTTTTTATTTTTTAAAACAAATTTCGTTTGTCAATCAGTGTAGTTTGGAGGCAACTAAACGAAGAAATTCACCCCGGGTTTCCGCGCTCCTGAACTCGCCGGTAAAGGCAGAGGTGGTCGTTACGGAATTTTGTTTCTGCACACCGCGCATCATCATGCACATGTGCCGGGCTTCAATAATGACTGCCACGCCGAGTGGTTGCAAGGTTTCCTGAATAACATCCCGTATTTCAATGGTAAGGCGTTCCTGTACTTGCAGGCGCCGTGCAAATACGTCAACTATCCGCGGAATTTTACTTAAACCGACAATATAGCCGTTCGGAATGTAGGCGATATGGGCTTTGCCAAAAAACGGGAGCAGGTGGTGTTCGCAGAGGGAATACACCTCGATGTCTTTGACAAGGACCATCTCGCTGTAATCTTCTTTAAACATAGCAGAGCGGAGAATAGCCGCCGGATCCTGTTCATATCCCTGCGTCAGGAATTGCATTGCTTTGGCGGCGCGCTCAGGCGTTTTGAGCAGACCGTCGCGGGAAATATCTTCCCCCAAACCCGTCAACATATCGTGATAACCTGCCTTGAGGCGTTCCGTCAAAGCATCATCGTTATACTGGTCTGATTTTTTATAAGCCATACTTGTTGCCTGTTGATCAGGGAAGGGATATTTCATTTATTCACCGTAGTATTCGGCGTAAATGGTTTCCGTTTCCCAAAGTTTGATGGCATGCAGCTGACAAGGGTGGTTTTCTAGTGCCTTTACCAAGCGCTGCCAGATCAGGATAACAAGGTTCTCGGTAGTTGGTTGCATACCGGGTGGAATGAATTCGACATCCAGGTTCAGGTTGCTGTGGTCGAGGTGGTCGGTCACTTCCTGTTTTATGATGTCGCTTAAGAGCTTCACATCCAGAATAAAACCGGTGACGGGATCGGGGCGTCCTTTTACCGTAACGTGCAGGCTGTAATTGTGTCCGTGCCAGTTTTTGTTGGAACATTTGCCAAAAATCGCGCGATTTTTTTCCTCCGTCCAGTCATCTACCCAGAGTTTGTGGGCAGCGTTAAAACGCTCAATGCGTGTGATATATACCATTCTGATGTATCGTTATGACAGGTGTTTGCCGCCGGCCGCCGCAACAGCGCCGCAAAATTACGCTGAAAAATATGTTTAAACGAGAAATTCCAAAACCAATATAACGAACTTGTCCAATCAGCCCGTCTGCTTCTTACATTTGCGCTATCATGTCGACCAAGCAACATCAGCGCATTATTTTCGGACTGAAGGTTCGCCAGTTCCGCCAGGAAAAGGGCTGGAACTTCGAGGAACTCAGCAAGCATTCCGGGATTTCTATTTCATACCTCAACGAAATAGAAAAGGGTAAAAAATACCCACAGCCCGCTAATCAGGAGCGACTTGCAGAGGCCCTTGGGGTTTCTGCCGAATTTATGCGTTCACCGGAACTGACCAAACAGTTTGCTCCATTGGGCGATCTGTTAAAAAGTAATTTTCTCAATGAACTTCCGCTCGACCTGTTTGGCATTGAACTTCAACAGGTGGTCGAAATCATCGCCCGCGCTCCAGACAGGGTGAATGCTTTTATTTCAGCCTTGCTGGAGATCGCCCGGAATTATTCGCTGCGCGATGAGAATTTTTTCTTTGCCGCCCTGCGGGCTTACCAGGAATTGCGCAATAACTATTTTGAAGAAATAGAGCTGGCAGCGGATGCTTTTGTTCAAAAAAACAAGATTCCGGAAGACGGCGGTGTGCCTGCTACCTTGCTCGTCCAATTGCTTCAGACGCAGTATGAATACAGCATCGACGAACAAACACTGGCAAAACATCCAGAATTGCAAAGCCTGCGCTCTGTCTACAATCCACATAAAAACCGTTTGTTAATCAATAAACGCCTCAGCGAATCCCAACGCGCTTTTCAACTGGCTAAGGAATTGGGATTCAATGTGTTAGATTTGAAAGAGCGGCCGCTCACTTCCAGTTTTTTGCGGGTTAATTCCTTTGAAGAAACCCTGAACAACTACAAAGCAGCCTATTTTGCAGTAGCCATTCTGGTGAATCGCAGCGCTTTTGTACGCGATATCGGCGCTTTTTTCAAACAGGAAAAATGGAACCCCGATACCCTGCTCCATTTGATGGCAAAATACCAGGCCAGCCCGGAGGTTTTGTTCCAGCGTTTTAACCTGCTCACCAAAGATTTTCGCCTGGAAAAGGTGTTTTTCCTTCGGTTTATCCACGACCTCGACCGCGACGGCTTTGATATGGACAAGGAATTGCACCTGAACCGCCGCCACCAGCCGCATGCATCGGGCCTGAACGAACATTATTGCAGGCGCTGGCTATCGCTTTCCATGTTGCGCGATTTGAAACAATTTCAACAACAGAGCGAAAGCCCTTCAAAGATGCTGACCGGCGTACAACGCGCTTCTTTTCTGGATACGGGCGAAGAGTACTTGTGTATTGCCGTCGCCAAACCCGGTTATCCTTCCGTCGGGCGCAATGTCAGCGTGACCTTGGGCGTTTTGCTCGATGCGCACGCCAAACGAACCATCCGTTTCTGGGATGATCCCGCGATACCACAATTGACCGTCAATGTAACCTGTCAGCGCTGCAGCCTGGCGGATTGCGCCCAACGCGCTGCGCCGCCAACGGTCATTCAAAAACGGGAAGAACGCCACCGGATGCAGTCGCTGCTCGAAAAATTAACTGGCAAGTAAAGGCAAAGGGCAAAAGGCAAAAAGCAAAGAGCAAAAGGCAATGAAAGACGCAGGAATATTGCAATTTTGCCCCTTGCCTTTTGCTCTTTGCCCCTTGCACTTTGCCTTTTAAAAAAAATGGATTCTCTCACACATATTGCCCTGGGCGCCTGTATGGGCGAGGCCTTTGCCGGTAAAACCGTCGGACGAAAAGCGATGCTGTGGGGCGCCATGGCCCAAAGTATTCCGGATATCGACTTTGTAGCGGCCTTGTGGATGGATACGCCCAGCAGCCTGCTGGCGCACCGGGGTTTTACCCATTCCATATTATTTGCACTGCTTATCACGCCTTTTATGGCGCTGCTGGCCGAGCGCTGGCATCGCCCGCACAATATTTCGCTACGCAGATGGATACTGTTTTTCGGCTCCGTTATTCTTGTTCACATATTTATCGATGCTTTCAATAATTATGGAGTAGGGTGGCTGGAGCCGTTCAGCCGGCATCGTTTTTCATTCAATTCCATTTATGTAGCCGATCCGCTTTTTTCTATCGGCCCCGGTGTGGCTTGCGCAGCCCTGATCTTGTTGAGAAGAAAACACCCGAGGCGGCGTTTTTGGTGGAAATTCGGCCTGTTAGCCAGCGCCTTGTATTTGTTCTACTGCACTGTAAATAAACTTACCATAGACCGGAAGGTCCGCGATTTGCTGGAAAAACAGCAAGTTGCCCACACCCGGTATTTCACCACGCCTGCGCCGCTTCAAAACTGGCTTTGGTATGTGGTGGCAGGCAATGACCAAGGTTATCATGTGGGCTATCGCTCCTTGTTCGATCGGGATACTGCCATGTCTTTCCAGTATTTTCCGCGCAATGAGCACTTGCTCGAACCCATAAGCGATCAGGAAAACATACAACAACTTAAACGTTTTTCCCAGCAATTTTACACTGTCGAGCGATGGACGGATACGCTGGTACTCAACGATTTGCGTTTCGGCCAGGTGATCGGCTGGCAAAATCCCCGCGAAAAATTTGCGTTTCATTTTTTTGTAGAACGACCGGATGAAAACCGGATGGTCGTACAACGCGGACGTTTTGCCAAATGGGACCAGGAGGCGGCCAGGGCACTGTGGCTGCGTATGAAGGGCAATTAATTCGTGTTTGGTGTTTGGTGTCCGCCGCTGCGGTGCAGTATATCCTGCAGGGTAGCTAAAACGGCGAGCAAGTGTTTCCCTTTGTTGAGCATGACGCATTCGGCTTGGCCGGCGCGGACGGCATCGGTCAGTTCGGAGCGGGTGGCGATGCCACTTTTGTTCAGGGATTCGAGCACCTGCGTGGCCCATGGTGCGTTCCCATTATAATCAGGTCGGCTTCCGCTTTCATAATATGATTGGATTTGAACGTAAAAGAAGTCGATAAATATACGGATCACATCGCCCTTGAAAAAAGGGTTTTCCTCAGCTGACGACATGATTTAAGTCAGTGTTTTGGAGTACTTTTGGAAAATTTTTGCGGGCGTTTGTCGTACCATGCATGCTCCCAAACTTTAACAGGCATATCCATGCAAAAAGACATATTCGCTCAAAACCAATACCTGCCTGGCAATGATCTAAGCCTGGTAAGTAGCGGCGACCCTTTTTTTGCCCGCCTGATCGGCATGATCAACGACGCTCAAAAAC
>JAYSZC010000596.1:0-3684 GCA_043738235.1 Lewinellaceae bacterium
CGTGAGTGGCATCTCGTTAGAAGAATTATTGAGTTCCTTCTACTAACGAGATGCCACTCACGACTCACCACTCACGATTCACGATTCACGATTACGGGCCTGAAAAACGATACCCAAAACCATTAGAGCCGCCAAAGGGGACATCTCTCACTTCTCACCCGCTCACCTCTCACTTCTCTTTAAATCCTAGCGCTTCAATATATCCCTTGTTCCCCGTACAATTCTTAAACAAACAGTTTTCCAGAAATCCGTCCAGCGCTCGCTGCGTCGCCTTTCGGTCGGGCGGACTTACTTTTCGAACTTGTTCAAATGTCGTGCGGGTCGTATCCGCAAAAGCCATCACCGTCTGGAATCCTTCCGGTATTGGGAAACTAACGATGCCCCGCGTGTTATCCATCTTTTTGTATGGCCAGAAATGCCAGCCGATGCGCTGCTCGTCCATCAGTTTCCGGAACTGCATCACCCATTCGTCGGTATTTTCACCGGTTTCTCCGCAGTAAATCGGCACCTGGTATTTGTCCCGGAAGTCGATGTAATCCTGGATAACGTCGATCGTGGTGGCCGTCCAGTATTTGTGGAAGGTGTACACGACTTTTGAATCGAAAGGCGGGCTGAACACTTTAAAATTGGAGTTCCATTGTGCGCCACCCAGAAAAATCAGGTGGTTTTTATCCTCTTCCCGCACGGCTTTGACGATCCGTTTGTACAGCGGTTCCAATAATGGATTCAATACCGTGGCATCAAAAAAATGCGCGATGGGTTCGTTCAGCAGGTCGTAACCCAGTATGATCGTTTCGTTTTTGTAATGTCGCGCTATTTTCCGCCAGATGTCGATGGTAAGTTGCTGGCTTTCAGCATTTTCAAACAAATAGGGATAGCCCCAACTGTCGTCGATATTGTCGCCGGTTTGCCCGCCCGGCGCACAGTGCATATCGAGCAGGACGTACAATCCTTCCTGTTTGCACCATTGCACCACGCGGTCCATCAGGGCAAAACCGCGTTTTTCACCGCGGCCGCCGAGGTAGTCCTCGTTGGTGAAGAGTTTGTAATGAAACGGAATGCGGATCGAGTTCATCCCGATAGATTTCAGGTAACGAATATCCTCGCGGGTGATGTAGTTGTCCAGGTATTTCTTCCAGAAAGCATTGGCGGCATCGGGGCCGACGAGTTCGTTCATCACTTCCTGTATCAGTCGCGGCGAACTGCTGTGTTTAAACTTGAACATATAACCTTCCGGTACCAGCCAGTTGCCGAGGTTGGTGCCCACCATGTGAAAAGGTTTGCCGTCGACGCCGATGACTTCGGTTTTTTTGACCGTGATGAAGCGGGTAGGTTGTGCGGTGGCATGAAGTGCGGCAAGCAGAAGGAAAAGTACAAAAGTCGATCGCATAATGTTATTCTTTCACGCCGGAAACCAGCAGCGACACTTCGTTGTCCAGCATTTCGACGAAACCGCCGTCTACGTTAAAACTCAGTTTTTCACCATTGGCTTTCACCACATTCACCACACCCTTCGCTAAGGAAGACACGATGGCGGCATGGTTTTCCAGCATCTGGAAACTGCCGTCTTCACCGGGCACCTGAACGGATTTCACTGCGCCGGAGAAAATTTCTTTATCGGGAGAGAGGACTACGAGATTCATAATTTCAATGATGAATTATGAATGATAAATGATGAATGAGGAATCTGTAAAAATTCATCATTCATCATTCATCATTCATCATTATTTAGAAGCTTCTTCGAGCATTTTTTTGCCTTTTGCAATCGCGTCGTCGATGGTACCGACGAGGTTGAATGCTGCTTCGGGCAGGTCGTCGAGTTCGCCGTCCATAATCATGTTAAATCCGCGGATGGTTTCGTCGAGGGGAACAAGTACACCTTTCAGGCCGGTAAACTGTTCTGCCACGTGGAAAGGCTGGGACAGGAAACGCTGAACGCGGCGTGCGCGGCCAACGACCAGTTTGTCTTCGTCGGAAAGTTCTTCCATACCGAGGATGGCGATGATGTCCTGCAGTTCATTGTAGCGCTGGAGGATTTGTTTCACCCGTTGTGCGCAGCGGTAGTGCTCGTCGCCGATAATTTTCGGGTCGAGGATACGCGAAGTGGAGTCGAGCGGATCCACCGCAGGATAGATACCAAGCGATGCGATTTTACGGCTCAATACCGTGGTAGCATCCAGGTGCGCAAAAGTGGTTGCCGGAGCAGGGTCGGTCAAGTCATCCGCAGGTACGTAAACGGCCTGTACGGAGGTGATCGAACCGCGTTTGGTAGAAGTGATACGCTCCTGCATGACACCCATTTCAGTAGCCAGTGTCGGCTGGTAACCTACCGCCGATGGCATACGGCCCAACAGAGCCGATACTTCGGAACCTGCCTGGGTGAAACGGAAGATATTGTCTACGAAGAACAGAATATCGCGGCCGCCGGAAGGGTCGTTGAGGTCGCCGTCGCGGAAATATTCCGCCATGGTAAGACCGGAAAGCGCCACACGGGCGCGGGCGCCGGGCGGTTCGTTCATCTGACCGAATACGAGGGTAGCCTGCGATTTGGCCAGTTCGTTTTTATCTACTTTGCTGAGGTCCCAGCCGCCTGCTTCCATCGAGTGTTTGAATTCCTCGCCGTATTTGATTACGTTGGATTCAATCATTTCACGCAGCAGGTCGTTTCCTTCGCGGGTGCGTTCGCCTACACCGGCGAATACGGACATACCTTCGTAGGCTTTCGCGATATTATTGATCAATTCCATGATCAATACCGTTTTACCTACACCGGCGCCGCCGAACAGACCGATTTTACCACCTTTTGCATAAGGCTCGATCAGGTCGATTACTTTGATACCTGTGTACAGGATTTCGCGCTCGGTGGAGAGGTCTTCGTAGGCCGGCGGTTTGCGGTGAATGACATAAGACGTTTTGCCTTTCTCTACCTTGCCGATGCCGTCGATGGCTTCTCCTACTACATTGAACAGGCGACCCCGTACTGCTTCGCCCGTGGGCATGGCAATCGGGCTGCCTGTATCCACGCATTCCACGCCGCGCATAAGGCCGTCGGTGGAGTCCATGGCGATAGTGCGCACGCCGTTTTCACCGAGGTGGCGCTGTACTTCGAGAACGAGTTTGGTACCGTCCGCGCGGGTAATTTCCAATGCGCTGAGGATTTCCGGCAATTTACTGCCCGGACTGCTGAAGTCAACGTCGACAACAGCGCCGATGATTTGTTTAATACGACCGATATTAGCCATTGAACGAAATGATGTTTGGTTTCAAGCGCCCTTTTACCGCTATTGGCAGAATATTGCAGCAGTGACGGACGCCGTCTCTTTAAAAAGCCGCGCAAAAGTATGGAAGTTTCCGGTAAAACAACCTACCCGGTTGACTTTTTCTATTTCAAAATAATATTTTGGAGAAAAAAAGTTTTAGTGGCGCTGAACATCCTTTTGATCTGGAAAATGCACCTGAAACCGCTACTTCCCTGGCTCGTCGTATACCACTGCATCGGGGTCATCGAGGATCAATTGTTCGGTGGCCGTCAGGTCCAGATCGTTGATGATACGCTGGCGCGAAGGAAATTGGGTGGCAAAAAAGACAATCATCATCGTTACAAAACCTATTGCCTGCCAATCTGCACCGGTTTGTCTTTCGGATATTTTACGGAATAAGAAAAACGCACTTGGATGTTGCCGG
>JAYSZC010000597.1:0-3680 GCA_043738235.1 Lewinellaceae bacterium
CGCTGGAATTTCTGATGACTTACCCGTATGCGATTGATGTGGATTTTTTGTGATTTGAAATGGCACACGGATTGAACGGATGGGACACGGATTTTTTTCACATCAGAGGTAAATGAAAATCTGTTTAAATCCGTGTCCCATCCGTTCAATCCGTGTGCCATTTCAAATCACAAAAAATCCACATCAATCGCATACGGGTAAGTCATCAGAAATTCCAGCGCTTTTTCAATGGGGTAATCTTCGAATACCACTGCAAACAACATAGCGGTAATCGGTACGTGTAGCTTGTGTTGCCGGGCGAGTTGGTGCGCGATACGCAGCGTTCGCACGCCTTCCGCCAGTTCGGGCATCCGTTCGCGAATCTGCGCGGTGGTCTCCCCTTTTGCCAGGCGCGTCCCGAAGGAGTAATTGCGGCTGTTGGTACTGGTTGCCGTAGCCACCAGATCGCCGATACCCGCTACCCCTACGAATGCGTGGCTCGTGGCGCCCAGCGACTTGCCGAAATAGATCATCTCCGCCAGTCCCCTTGCAATCAGCAAACCCTGTATGTTGCGACCCAGGCCCATGCCACCCAACACCCCCGAACCCAGGGCGACAATATTCTTCAAAGCCCCTGCCAATTCTGCGCCTAAAATGTCATAAGACCCGAAAACATGAAATTTGGAGCTGTTCAGGGCAATCTGACCGGCCTGGATCACTTCCCGGAAACGGCTGCCCACCACCGTCGCTGCCGGCTGACCGGCCATAATTTCCGCTGCCAGGTTGGGGCCGGACAGGCATCCGACGCGCACGACGCTGCTTTCTTCCCGAACCACCTCGCTCATAGTGCGCACATTGGCGCGTGTGAGAATCAGCCCGGGTTTTTCCAGGTCGTTTTCATTTATGTCTTTTAAATCGAAACCCTTTGTTCCATGAATAATAATGTGGTGCGGACGCAAATAAGGCGCCAGTGCCTGCATCATGGCACGGAAACTATTGGAAGGCACAACCGGGATAATAAGTGTGCATCGCGCTGCCATTTCTGCCAGATCGCTGGTCGCCATTACCCTTGCAGACATTTGAACACCTAAGTGGTGACGCGTCTCGTTGATAGCGGCTACCACTTCAGATTTTCGACTGAAGAGCATCACATCCGAATTGTATGCCAGCAGGTTGGCAATGGCGGTTCCGAAACTGCCCGAACCCAATACCCCTACCGGATTAAATGGAGAAGCCATTTATACTGAATGTTGAGTGGTTGAGCATGTTGATGGTTGAGAATACATTGGTAATCAACGAATTAATACACATTCCCGCAAAAAACCACTTTGAGTTGACTGTATGTAGCGTTTCATTTCAAAGTGCCGTCGGGAGCTATGGTTTTGGTCCATATTTCCTGGCCGTTGGTGTCGTATACTTTCATTTCGAGTTGGCGCTCCCTGCGGGGTCCGCTAAAACGCAACATGGCGAAATTGTGCCGGTCGACGGCGGTGCCTTCTACCCGGAGGGTGTTTTTGGCAGCCGTTCCTGCATTGGTAAATGAACCCGCTGTAAGGGAGGACGACGTAAGGTCGTACACCCAGTTGCCGGCGGCATTTTTGACAGCGCTCAGCTCGGTGAAATGCCGGTCGCCGGTCAGAAAAACGACCCCTTTGATACCTTCCCGTTCAATCCGGGCAAGAATGGTGTCCCGCTCGGCCTTGTACAGATTTGTGTAGGTCTCGTGCATTTGATTGTCAGACACTACTTGTCCGCCGATGGCCACCATTTTAAAAGGCGCGGTGCTTTCAGCCAGGGCAGCCAGGAACCATTCGCGTTGTTCGTTGCCCATTTCAGTACGTTCCGGGCAGGTTTTACAGTGGTTGGGGGTGCGGAAATAGCGGTTGTCCAGCAGGAAAAAATCCACATCCGCGTACCTGAAATAGGAAGTACAACCCTTGCGGTCTTGTAACCCAAAGGTCGGATTACCCCAAAAATCGCGAAAAACCTCCCAGGCCATGTCTTTATGGAGAAAAGTACCGTCCGCATCATTGGGGCCGAAATCGTGGTCGTCCCAAACGGCATAGTGGTGGGCTGTCGCCAGCAGGGGCTGCATTTCGGGCAAAGAGCGCGTGTGCGTAGCCCGGTGCAACATACCCGTGCGGGTAAACCAGTCCGGTTCGCGGTAGTAATAGTTATCGCCCAGCCACAACATCAGGTCGGGTTTCTGAGCGGCAATATTGGTGAAAATACCGTATTCGGAGCCGTAAGGTTTGCCCGGGCGGTCGTATATAGAATCGTTTACGTAGGTACAGCTACCCGCAGCAACGGAAAAAGCAGGCGGGTCGGTGCGATACTGCCACAAAGGCTGGGTTTTGAAAGTCGTGGGGTAGGGCAATTGCACCGGACCGCCGTTGATTAGCACCCGGTAGCTGTACGTTCGTCCCGGCTGCACCTGATCGGCGATACATTTGGCCGTAAAGCCGTGCATGGCTTCGGTTAAGGCGATATTGGACTCGTATTTCAGGTCTGTTTTTTCGCTGTCCCAATATTCGATCTGTACGGCGCTTTTCGATTTGGTTTGTACCCAGACCAAAACTTCGCGCATGTCGACATAGCCCAGCATGGGGCCGCTTTGCAATCCGGCGTTGCCGCGCAGAACGGGCGTGGAATAAGGCATTTGTTTATTCGGAATACAGCCAAACGCCGAAAAAATAAGCAGTAAGGAAAAAAATAATTTGTAATGCATAGTGTGTCGTATGGTTAAGCTCGGGCGAAGGTACGTTACAAGGATTAAACCACTACTTTATGAAAAAGTCAAATCATCACCCAACTAAAGTATTTCTGTCTTCGTTATCAAGAATAGAATAAAATTCGTCAAAAGGCTTGTTTTTACCAAAATTAAAATCTTACTTTGTCACAATAAAAAAAGGAGGTTCGTTATGACTACTAAATTAAATTCAATTGTTGTCCTCCTGGCGCTCCCGATGCTCGCTTTTGCTCAAACTTCCCCAGTTGGCAAAACATTCTCCAAAACCTTTAATACCGAGGAAAAGGGCACTATCAAACTGGACTTGCCAGGTAACGTGGATCTGAAGATTTGGAACAATTCTATTATTCGTGTCGAGATCAGTGTCAGCCTTGCCAACGGCAACACTTCTATGGTCAATGAACTGGCTACTGTTGGGCGTTATAACATTACTTCCAAAGTTGAGGGAGATGTCCTGCACATCCTGATGCCCAATATTCAGAAACAAATCCGAGTAAAAGGAGAAGTTTTGCGCGAAACGCTGACTTATGTGGTGTTTGCACCGAAAGATTTAAAAATTATCATCCCGAATGTCGCCACACTTGCAGAAGTGAAGTGACCGACCGGAATATTTCAAACAAGCGTACGTCCCGCATTTTTCCGCTATGAAAAATGCGGGATTTTTGTTTTACCTCGAATGCTTTTATTGGGTGTCTCAAAAGAGCCGGCATTGGTAATGATACAAATTTTAATTTCGTTTTCGCTACCAGAAACTTTCCAGGTTTTTAAAACCTGGAAAGTTTAGCACTCGATAAAAAATAAAACCCTGCTCTCTTTTTGGGCCAGGTCTTATGATACACCCATTAAGAGACTGCACCCATACTACTGGACATTTTTGAAAATCGCATGATTTTTTGTGGATAAAGCCTTGAAAACGTACTTTAAGAATTCTATGAATCGGTAACATTTTGCA
>JAYSZC010000598.1:0-1515 GCA_043738235.1 Lewinellaceae bacterium
AGCCTTGAGTTACCACCTCAAACCATCAAACTTTCCAAACTATCAAACTTTTTTCCCCAACTCATTTGCCTTACCCGCTATTACCAAAAACAGCCAGGCAACTCCCAATGCCAAGGCCACTCCGATCAGCAGTAAAATGTAATACTGTATCGTCCATATAAAAGAATCGACCAGGCGTTTTACCAGGGAAATGCTGCGGGCTGCCGGGTTTTCGTAAAGCGAAAAACGGACAGTGCAAAATTCGTTTTCGGAAGAGAAATTTCCCAGTTCCACACCCAGTTCCTGCATTTGCCGTTCGATATCAAGTATTTTGTCGTGCAAACCTACCAGATCTGTGATGCTGCCCGCGCGGTTTTTCAAATCGGTCAGATTGGCTAAGGCTTTGACCAGCGATGTTTTTTGGGCATTCAATTCGCGGAATTCTGTAGTTTTATCCACTTTGGTGATGCTATTCACGTAGATATACCCAATGCGTTGGGCTACCACGTAAAAAGAATCGAACAACTCCGGTCGTACGCCAATCATCAGGTGCAAATTGCGATGACCGGGGTTTCCTGATTTTTGCTCGTACTGAATGATGGCGTGAAAGGCCTTGCTTGTCTCGCGGATTTTGGACTCATCCTCCTCAAATGCACTGGTACGGGAATTCAGCGTGGCTGTTTTTTCGTATTTCTGGGATATTCCGCCATCTCCGGCAGGGGGAGGAGGTGGGGCATTCGGATCCATATCCATGTTTTTTTCCGAGGCATAATTTTTTCTCAAATCCCCCTGACTGTCAAAGAATGAATCTGGCATGTTCGCCTGACCCAGCAAATCGGGTCCGTTTTTACTGGTAAAACTATAAGCAAAACGGCAGGCAAAAAGAAGCAGGAAAAGGCCGGCGAGGCTGTAAAATACAGTCCGAAAAGAAAGGGCACTCAGTTTGATTTTCATGATGGAGCATTTATTGTTTCAACGAAGATGCTGAAAATCGTGATGATGGTGTAAAAACTATCTCCGTTGAAAATGCGTGCCCTCCGTTCGTACGCACAATGAGCATAGATACAACTACGATCAATAAAGGCATAAGCAAAGCAAAAATGCACTATCGTTTCCCCAGCAATGCAAACATATTCTTTTTATACGCTTCCACGCCCGGTTGATCGAATGGATTGACCCCCAGCAGATAACCGCTTATGGCGCATGCTTTTTCAAAAAAGAAAAATAACTGACCGAGGTAGTAAGCGTTTGCCTCCGGAATATGCACCGTCAGGTTGGGTACGCCGCCATCCGTATGTGCCATCCGGGTGCCTTCAGCGGCTTTTTTATTGATATAATCCAGCGACTTGCCATCCAGGTAGTTCAGTCCGTCGAGGTCGTCGGCAGTTTTGAAAATGGAAAGGTCTGCTTCCGGGGTTCCGATTTCCAACACCGTTTCAAACAGGGAGCGGCGGCCATCCTGAATATATTGCCCCATCGAGTGCAGGTCGCTGGTGAAATCGACGGAAGCCGGAAAAAGGCCTTTGCCGTCTTTGC
>JAYSZC010000599.1:0-9703 GCA_043738235.1 Lewinellaceae bacterium
ACCGAGCGTGATGTCGGACATCACGCTCGGTCATTCCTCATCCCTCATTCCTCATTCTACTCTACCAACTTCGCACTTCGCACTGTCGACTTCAGACTCACCTGGCTTTCCCCGGCTGTTGTGCAGGCGTATCCGTGCGCCCGTTTTGATGCCGGAATGCGGTGGGTGTAATACCAGTTACTTTTTTAAAAGCCGTGTTAAAAGACACTTTGTTGTTGAACCCCACGGCATAAGCCACTTCGATGATATTGAAATCGCTTCTGGGGTGCTCGGCCAGCAAATGTTTGGCTTCTTCTATACGCAGGCGGTTGACATAATCAAAAAAAGTACCCTCCGTACAGGCATTGATGACCTGCGAAACATGGTGTTTCGAGGCATTCAGCCGATGCGCCAGTGTATCTAAGTTCAGGTCGGCATTGCGGTACAAATGTTCTGATTCCATTAAATGGGAAAGTTTGGCGAACAAAGAATGAATAGCCGCCTCGGTCAGCCCCGAATTGCGGTATTTGACCCCGGGCGCAGATTCCGATATTCTGTATCCCTGAAAAATGGCGGGTTGAATGTAGCCTGCTATGGCAATCAGGTAAATAAACGCGGTCATCGCCAAAGAAATATGGTAATCCCAGGTGCGGTTTGTATAACGGCCGGCGCCAGTTCCGCTGTTCATATAAATAGTGGTGACGGAACATCTTTCTCGATTGCCACCAACACTGTGCCCGGTCTGAGCAGTTACCCTGCCTGGGACTGTGTTGTGGCCGATGTCGACAACAACGGCCGGCTCGATCTGCTTTTGGTACATGCCGAGAATTTTCACAATACTGGGCCATTTCCCTGCAAATTTTACCTGCAGACAAGCCCGGGCGTATTTGTCCAGCAAACAGGTTATGAATTTACCGACAGCAATGATCCGTACACCATACCCATCTGGACGGATTATGACCTCGATGGCGACCTTGATTTGTTTATCGGTTCAGGACCTGGCGGAAGTACGGGGCCGGATTATCGTTATAAGAATCTTTTAAAGGAAACCGGCGCCTTCAGTCTTCAACGTATTACGGCAGCGCCTTTTAACTTGTTGGAAGATGGTCAGGTGTATAATTTTATAGATTATGACAATGACGGCGATATGGATGGCATGTTGACCCTTCGGAAGAAAAGCCTTCTTTTGATATATATCCCAACCCGACGCCAAACCATTTCCGTCTGGACGGAAGGGCTGCTCATATCCCGATACAAGAGCTGGGGATACTGGATCATCAGGGGAAAAAAATAGCAGCAGCAATAAATTACATCAATTTCAACCTATTTCAGATAGAATTGAATCCGGATTTGCCCGTCGGCGCCTACTGGGTACAGGCGGTTTTTAAAAACGGTCAGACGGTTACGAGGATGGTTGTGAAGTATTGATTGTTGAAAGTTGGGGGTTGAGAGGTTGAGGGCATAGCCATCAACTTAAGGCCTCGGAGAGGCTCAACGCTTGTAAAACTTGACAGAAAGTTTGATTTGGTAAAAAGCCCCGGCAAATGTGCCGGGGCTTGCTTTTTTTATTTTCTCAGTGAATTGATCCAGATCGCAATTTTTTCAATATCCTTTTTGGGAACGTGCTGCATCGGCGCCATCGGCGTATAGTTGGGCCAATTTTCCGGTTTCGGGTTATGCACCAACGCCACAATCTGAGCAGTTGAATACTTGCGTTTGGCGACTTCCGCGTAAGGCGGGCCGACCGAGCGTTCGTTGATCTTGTGGCATGCCGAGCAGGTATGTTTGGTGAGCAATGTCAGTGCTTCCTTTTCTGAAACTGCCTTTTGTTTGGGCGCGGCAGCTTTGGCAGGCGCGGGTTTTGTTTCTTTTTTTGCCTCTGCTGCCGTAGTAGGCCGGGCTTCTTTCATCTGGTTATCAGGGGTATTTACCGCCATGCCCGGATCTTCAACGTCTTCTTTTTCAACCTTTTTGGGTTTTACGGCAACCAAGGCAAAATCCGCTTTGGGGCCGGAAGGAATAGCATTGAGGGTGTAATAGGCCGCGCCGTGCAACAAGGGCAATTGCTCCTTGGCAGATCGTACGCCTTCCGGTTTAATATCATGGATAAGGCCCACACGAAGGCTGTCCACCACGATACGCACCCGCATGCCGTCCGCGCTGGTTTTGGCTCCGCGTACGGCATTTTCCTTAAAATCAACCATCGGGCTACCATAAACCGGGTGGTATTTGTAGGTATAACTGGTCACCGCGTAGTGTTCCACATTTTCCGCAGTCGCTTTGTCAACGGGTTTGGTAAATTCAATTTCAAACCCGTCGGGCATGGCGCGTACGGCTTTCATTTCAAAAGGAACCTGTCCGGTCCAGATCAATCTTTCGAGTCCGTACGGTTCTTTCCCGGTACTGCCCCAGCCGCGATTGGTACCGCCTACATACATGGCATTATCCGTACCCCAGCACATCCGAAGCACGCCGGAACGAAAGCCGCTGCGGAAGTCAAAAGATGCGCCCTGGTATGCGCCGTTTACTTTTTCAAGAAAAACACGGGCGATCTTGGACATGCCCTGGTCGCCTACCAGCACCTGTCCGGCAAATGGGCCGAATGCGCCTTTTGTATCGTCCGTAATAATTTCAGAAGTAGAAACGCCCAGCACGCCATGCGGCAACCACACTGCAGGCGCCTTAATTTGCTGATCCGGGTAAGTCGTATGCCCCAATTCATAAATGGTGGTCATCGGTTCACCCCGGACATATTCCGGCTTTGAATTCGGCCCTTCCCGTGGGTCTACCTGCTTGTAAATCAATGGTTTGCGCATTTTTACCGGCGACTCAGGCCGCTCGGCCCAGTCCAACGAAGCCGGATGACCCACAAAATCGCCGCGCTCGACGTGGGTAATAAATCCTGCGCCCATCCAGTCGCCCTGGTTGTCGCCGTAGAAAAATTCGCCGTCCACGGTTCCAATGCCGCATGGCGAGCGCATACCGGCTGCGAAAGGTTCCATGCGGCCGTCTTCGCTGATTTTCATGGTCCAGCCGCGCCAGGGAACGATGGATTTGCCCGACCACCAGTCGGAATTCCCGAAACTGACATTTCCCGTCACCCAGAAACTACCGTCAGCAGCGAGTTTGGGGCCGAAACTGTATTCGTGGTAATGACCTGAAATCGGCCAGGCATATACGGTTTCATAACGATCGGCTTCCCCGTCACCATTCCGGTCGATCAGTTTGGTCAATTCTCCGCGCTGCGCGCAATAGAGTTCGCCATTTTTAACGGCAAGCCCAAGTATTTCATGCAAGCCTGAGGCAAAACGGCGGTAATGGGGTTTAGTAGAAGCCGGGGTCTCCACGATCCACACTTCCCCGCGGCGGGTACTCACGGCAATATTACCGTTCGGCATCGTGCAAACACCACCTGCTTCCAGGATCACGCCCTCGGGTATCGGTACTTTAATAATGCGGTAATACGTGTCTTCTGTTGGAAGCACAGGGCCAAGGCTGTCCTGGGCTTTCAAACTATTGACAGACAGCAGCAGCGCGAAGAGGAAAAAATAAGAAGAACTATTCATATAAAGAGGAATGAGGGATGAGGATGGGGGGATGGGCAAAAAGCGACAAGAGACAGTGATTTACATTGCTTTTTGCCCTTTGCCCTTTTTCTTACCAGAGAATACTGTACGACACTTGCTGCGTTACCGGCACGTATAATACGGTCAAATTACCCGATTGTTCGATGCTTACTTTTGCGCCTTTGGGCAACTGAATATAGTACTTTTTGCCATCGACCACCCAGGTATCTTCCGCCGATTTTTCAATTTTTTCACCCGTAACGAGCCTGCAAACGTATGTTTGTCCGGCAGGGATATTGTCGAAAGTCAGCGTTCTGGTCAGCATTTTACCGGCGCTCACCCGCAATTGATCTGACACATCCATACCAAAATGCTGGTAGCGGAAAGTAGGTTGCCCTCCGTCATCGAGGTCATAGCCTTTCGGGCGATATTCCGCTACGGGTTCGGTGATAGACGGTTTCAGATCGAACAAATCTGCTTTGGCCACCACCACGGACACATCATCAAACGACAACACAGCGCCCAAAGGGCGGGAAGAGCCGTCGCCGCGGTTGTCCCACATAGGCGAGGTATTCAGAAAGTCACCTTTCCATATTTGTGCAACTGCCCCATTGTCGAGGTCGTAGGTGTAATGCACCTGCGAAGGATCGCCGACCTGAACGGCATGAACGATACGTTTTCTTTTGGTTTCGCGGAAAAAATTGGGTTGGTCGTTGTACTCAGGCGATTGCGGATAGTTTTTCAAATCAATATCCATAAAAGAGCGAAACACCGTAGGCCGTTGCGCATCCAGCATAATCGGATCGGAGGCCGGCACCGACAACGTAGAACTCAGCGCGTGCAAAGCCGCAGGCCGCGAACCCGGACCTTCCACCCAGAGGCCGAGATAAGGCAGCAACCAGGGTTCCATTTTGTAATTGACTATTTCAACAGGCACTTTTCCAGCAGGCAGTTCCACCTGTGCCATGCGCGGATTATCGGAAGTAGTCCATTCATCTGGAAGCACTTCCAGTCCATTAACACGCATGGACGAGCGGCCTGCAATGTGCAGGTTGATTTGGTGCTTGCCCGCTTCAGGTACAATCAGGTTTCCGTTAAAAATGGTTGCGAATCCATCCTCTTTCTGGGCTACTTCCCAACTCAGTTTTTCCGTAATTCCTTCCAGGTCACTCTTTTTTCCGGCAAAATCTGCGGCATTGCGGTAACTACCATGAATAACCCGGTAAGAAAACGGCTCGGCTTGCACAGGCGCGTTTTGTTTAGAGAATATGCTGAAATTGCGGAATGCTACCGGGCCGTGGTCGCCCTGAATCAAAAAAGGGCCTGTTTTTGCTTCCTGCTCCGAGATGGGGCCTCCGGTCGGCCCGGTAAGTTCCAGGTTTTCATGAATGAGGGCGCCGTTCAATACGACCTTCAACAGCCTGGCATTACTTGTTTTTTTTCCGGAAGCGTCAAAACGCGGCGCCTGGAAACTGATCTCGATATGTTGCCAAAGCCCGGGAGCGAGACTGGCATTCAGGCGCGGCGGTACGCCGTCGAACAATTGTTCCCCCGGATTCCAGCGGCGTCGGGCGAAAATGCCGCCACAGTCTGCAAAAGTTGGTTTTTGCACCCCCCAACTGTCCATCAACTGCACTTCATAACGACCTTGCAGGTAAAAACCGGAGTTGGAATGAACAGCCATCATAAAATCGAAGGAGACATCTACATCACCGTACTCCTTGACGGACAATAAGTTAGCGCGATTTTTAGCGCCGGGCAGGTTGGCCAGCACACCACTACCTTTCACAATGCTCATTTGATCGTGCCGGCTCAGATCAACCGTGGCATCAGCGGCTATCTGCCAGTTTTGAGTTCCATCGGTTTTCCAGAATGACAAATCGGTAAGCGGTAGTATTTCCTGCGAACGGGCGCTTGCCGCGCAAAAAAACAATACCCAGAACGGCAATTTTTTAAAAAGAAAGTGCATATGTAATGATGAATGGTGAATGATGAATGATAAATGGTGAATGATAAATGGTGAATGGTGAATGATGAATGATAAATGATAAATGATGAATGATAAATATTTGGCTCGAGAGGTGAAGTGAATATTATTCAGGTTTCGGAATCATCCATAACTCATCATTTATCATTCATAACTCATCATTCATCATTCCTAATCTTCTTCTTCTTCTTCCTCCATTTCATCCAGATAATCGATCATGATTTCAAAAAGCGGGCGGTGTTCGGTAACAAACATCTCATCCGTCAGGTGTTCCAGTTCAAACCATTGCACCTCGGCGATGTCGTCGCTCGGTTCCGGTGTCCCGTCTATCAGCATACAGGCGTACAGATGCGTCATAATACTGTCGAAGGCATCGTGATAGCGCCAGTCATCAATTTTACAGGAACCCAGGTAGGTAAGTTCGTCAATGGTAAGTTCTCCGCACTCTTCTCCAAGTTCGCGCAGTACGGCGTCCTCATAACTCGGATCAGTGGGATCAGTGAAGCCGCCCGGAAACCTATACCGGGTTTCATTGGCTTTGCGGGCCAGCAGTACTTCTGTGTAATTATTGCGGAAAACGGCAATATCAACCGTCGGATAAACCGTTGGAAAGCGGCGAATATTTGCGTAAATCATACCAGCGCGAAAATCACGGAGGTTGTTCAGCGTTGAAAGTTCGGGCACTTCCGGGAAATCCTCCTCACGCGCTTCCAGCACTTCCGCCACATAACGACCGGAGTAGCGATCCACAAAATTTTCCCGGGCGCCGTACAGCGTAACGGTTCCTTCGGGGCGAATTTCGAGGATACGGCGGTCTAATTCCTGGCTCCAGATGCGATCATCCGGCAAATCCGGCATTTCTTCTATCCGCAGTTTGCCCTTGAATTTTTCTTCAAACATCAGCCGGCGCAACTCAAAATCAAGCGGATTGTGCAAACCCGGGGCCGGGTTGGATGTTAAATATACCGCCACAGTGCTGTGTTTTTGCTGTATCGCCGAAATAAGGTTGAGGTGAACCTGATTCAATTCAAAAACCTGAAAACGACCGACAATGATCCCGGTACCATTTTTTTTGGGCATAAACGGAGGAATTTAGTTTAATCTGCCTTTGTTACAGCGACTACCACCGAGCCGCCCGGGGCGAAGGTCTCACAGATTTTTGAAAAACCCGGAATTCTGAACAATTTAGCAGACAACTTTTTCCAGCATCAGCGCACAACCGTTACGTCTCCGCTGAATATCTCTGATACGCCGTCAATAAATTCCACCATAGCTTGCCAGACAAAAACGCCCGGGCTGACCGGCTGACCACGGAAAACGCCGTTCCAGCCCTGCATTTCATCGTTGATGGGCAGGTGTTCGGCATCGTACAAATGGGTACCCCAACGATCGTACACCCGCAGCCATCTGATATCGGCCACGCCTTTTCCGAATAAATTAAAAAAATCGTTTTTGCCGTCACCGTCGGGTGAGATGATATTCGGAGGATATAACACGCGATTGGTATTCACCCTGAACTGTGTTTCAGCCGTTGCCGTACAACCATTCAAATCCGTAATAACCAAGGTATATATACTCGCTCCAAGCGGTTTGGCCGTTGGTGCGGGGCAATCCGAGCAGGAAAGACCCGTTGCAGGCAACCATTCCCAGGAAGCCACATTGTTTTGCGGCAGGTTCAGCACCGGTAATAGCTGCACGGACTCCCCCAATTCCAGCTGATGTAAAGACGTTAAGGTCACCCGGGGGAAAAAGGGCGCTTCCACTTCTCTCATTTCAACAGCCGTACAGCCGTAGGCATCCTGCACAACCAGTTCATATACGCCCGGCGATAAGGATTCAAAAGAAGCCACATTGTGGTACGACTGGCCGCCGTTGATGGAATACCGGAAGGGCGCTTTGCCGCCGTCGATCGGGCCGAAATCCACTGCTCCGGTAGCAAGATGGCAGTCAGGTTGCCAGATCACCGGCAAAAAATCGGGAGCCGGAGACTCCCCTACCGTCAGTTGGGCGCTTGAGGTACATCCGTTCACCAGATCGGTCACCAAGAGTTGATAAGTACCCGGCGCAGCAATGGTGGACACAGCAGTTGTGGCGCCCGCTATAATCTGTCCGGTAGTGGTGGTCCAGGAAAAACCGGTTTGAGCAGCCGGGCTGCTGCCCGTAAGGCTTGCTTCCTGGCGGTTGCAATGCAATTCAGGGACAGGCGCGATCGCCGCGCCCGGCGCTGCAATATTTTGCAACACCTGTATGGATTGTGTGGAAGAACAGCCGTTTACCGTATTTTCAATGGTTAAAATATAAACCCCGGGTTGATCTATCAGCGGCATCAAGGTATTTTGTCCGGTAATAAAATGACCGGTAGCGGTCGCCCAGCCGATCTGGAAAGCAGCGCCGCTGCTCGAAGCGCCGGCATTAATCAATACTGAATCGCGTATGCAGGTAAGCGCCGGCGGCACAGCGATAGCCACTACAGGGGGCGTAGTATTTGCCGTCACGGTTGTCGTCGTAGAGTCAATACATCCGTTGGCCTCATTCGTCACGATCAGCGTATAAATGCCGGTAGCCGACACCTTTGGGGCCATTGTGGTCTGGCCGCTGACGATATTCTGACCGCTCCACAGGTAGGTAAAGTCCGGCCCGGACGATGACCCTGCCGCGCTGAGGGCCACCACAGTGCTGTCGCAGGTAATTTCCTGGTTGGCAGCGGCCATAGCTGTTGGCGGGTTCAGGTCTTCATTTACCACTACGCTCACAAAAGCGGCACATCCATTGGCCTGATCCAACACATTCATTTGATAAGTACCTGCGGCAGATACTTGTGGCGCAGCACTGTTTTGGCCTGAAACAAACGTGCCGCCAATCGTCGTCCATTGTATAGAAAAATTATTTACAGGCTGAACGACGGTACCGGAAATGGCTGTTTGCGTCAACGTACAAGTCAATACAGCGGGTGTATTTACGGCAATGACAGGTGTTTGCGTGTTGCTGCCGACTACTATAGAATCCCTGGAAAAACATCCGTTGAGTGGGTCGGTAGCGGTGGCGATATAGGTTCCCGGTTGATTGACGACGGGAGTCGGCGAACTGCCACCCGTTGAAATGTTTCCATCCTGTGTCGTCCAGATGAAAGCGCCTCCAGGAACGGGCGTTTGTGCGCTGAGTTGTACGGATAACGTTGTGCAGGTAAGCAATCCGGGTGTAGAAATGGACAGAGCCGGAGCATTCAGGTTTTCTGCAATAACGACTGAGTCCATACGAATACAACCGTTATCTGCATTGGAAACACGTAGTACATACAGACCCGGAGCATCCACAAGAGGGTTAAGCATGGCGGGGTCGCCGAGTATGTTCCCTGCGGTAGTTGTCCAGAGGTAACTGTATGTGTTGCCTGTACTGCCCATGCCCTGGAGCATCGTCTGCGTCAGCTGACAGGTTAAGGTGGAAGGCGGCCCGGCATTTGCCAGCGGCACACTGGCATCCTGAAAAACCTGCACCGAATCTGCTGATTTACAGCCATTTATCTGATCCGTAACCAGTAATGTATAAGCGCCGGGCATATTCACGGTAGGCGACAGGGTGGTTGCTCCGCCTGTAATGTTTCCAGAAACAGAGGAAGTCCATAGATACGTCAGTGTCCCCTGCCCGGCGGCTGTCCCCTGGATCGTCAAATTATTGTTCAGGCAATTCAGGGTATCCGAAAATCCGGCATCTGCAAGCGGTAACGTCGTATTTTGAAGTACTGCTATGGAGTCAACTGCCTGGCAACCGTTTGTCAGGTTGACAGCGGTCAACAAATACATGCCCGCAGCATTGACGGTTGGCAGCAGGGTGCTATCGCCCGATATAATTTGACCGCCGTTGGAAGCCGACCAGACATACGTAAAATTGCCGGAAGCGGCCTGGTTTTGACCTTGCAGTGTTTGTTCGGGCGCGGCACAGGTAATCAAATTAGCCGGCAACACCTGAATCGGAGGAGGCGTGATATTCTGAAATACAATTGCTCCGCCGGTTATGGTGCATCCATTTACCGGGTCTGTTACGGTAAGGATGTAGTTGCCGGGAGCATCCACCACAGGAGCGGCAGTCGAATCGCCGCTTACAATATGGCCATTGCCGGTTTGCCATTGGAAAAGAGGCGTTAAAGAAGTGCTGCCTGAAGCGGTAGCCGTCA
>JAYSZC010000600.1:0-3676 GCA_043738235.1 Lewinellaceae bacterium
TGATAATTGGTTTCGCAGAAACCAATCATCACCCCTTCTCCTGTTAAATGAACTCCCCCTTCTCTTATTTAAAATTCAGGTGTTTAATCGAGTAGTAGCAAATCGTACCAAATCCCATTGCCAGCATGGAGTGGAACAGCACGAAAGCGGTGTTGTCCGTTGCCAGGCCCACGATCACGGCAGAGGCAAACACCAGTGCCATAAACCCTTCGGCGACTGTCACCCAGGAGATTTTTTTGGCGACGTAACTGGCTTTGGTGAAATTCTTCTGTTCTCCGTTGATCCCGAATTTCGGGGTGCGCACGAAGGAAGACACTTTGCCACGGTAACCTTCAATCACTGCAATGGAATTGTACAGCGACAGGCCCATCGAAATCGGCATAAAAGAAATGAACAAGCCGAAGAAACGCACTTTTTCCCAGAAGGTAGCCGGGTTGGTGCGGTGCAGTGCGGCAGTAATATTGGCGGTGTAGGAAATACCGGCAACAGAGAACAGGCCCAATACAGAGAACGACAGGAAGTGGGTGGAAATACCCAGTTCGCGGAAAGCGAAAGCCAGCGGAATACTGCTCACGGCTGCAATGAACACCCACAGGAATACGCCGTAGGCCAGCAACTGGCTGGTCGCGTGCAGTTTCTGCACCATGTTCAATTTGTTGCCGCTTTCTTTCCAGATCAGGTGCAGCAGTTTGCGGGCGTTTTGGGCGCCGCCTTTATTCCAGCGGAATTGCTGTCCTTTCAGACCGTTCATTTCCACAGGAAGTTCTGCGGGGCTTTCCAGTTTCTCTAAATACTGGATTTTGTAGCCCAGGATTTGTGCGCGGAAACTCAGGTCGAGGTCTTCCGTGAGCGTATCGCTCTGCCAGCCGCCTGCTTCGCCGATGACTTTTTTGCGCCATACGCCGGCTGTGCCGTTGAATTGCAGCAACAGGTTGCCGTAAGAGCGGCCCGCCTGTTCGACGGTGAAGTGTACGTTCAGTTGCAGCGCCTGTAGTTTGGTCAGCATACTGTAGTCTGCATTGATGTGTTCCCAACGGGTTTGAACAATACCCACCTGTTCGTTTTCAAAATAAGGCATGGTCGTGCGCAGGAAATCGGCGCGCGGTGTGAAGTCGGCGTCAAAAATAGCGATGAAGTCGCCTTTTGCCTGTGGCATGGCTTCCTGCAGAGCACCTGCTTTATAACCCTGGCGGTTGATGCGGTGGATGTGTTCGATGTTGTATCCTTCGGCTTTGAGCGCGGCCACTTTAGCGGAAACGATCTCGACTGTTTCGTCGGTAGAGTCGTCGAGAACGTGTATTTCGAAACGTTCTTTGGGATATTCCTGTGCAGCCACATAGTCGATGATACGTTCGGCGACATACATTTCATTGTACATCGGCAATTGTACCGTTACAAATGGTACTGTTTCGTCGGTCATGCCATATTGCCGGTACTCGATGCAGGGATTCTCTTTGTGGAATCTTTTGTACAGATACAACAGGTGAAATTGCAGGAGGCAGTAGATTGTAACTGCGCTCATGGCAACGAAATAAATCAAGAGCATCAAATAGCCGAAATCGACAAAGGCTTGATACTCAAATGCTTCTAAAAGCGAATGGAGACCGTACATATTGTGTTAAGTATTGTTTTATTAATTTTTTTAATGGGTGTCCTGCGTATTAAAAAGCAAAGGGCAAAAGGCAAAAAATTTAGTGAAATATGCAAAATCAGCACAAAATTTTCCGTAACTGATTGCTTATCATTGCCTTTTGCCTTTTGGAATTTTGCCTTTTTATTTATACAAATAGTTCTTTGAATATCGTTCCGATGATCTTTGTACCCGCCAGAAAAGCGCCTTTGACAGTGCCCGAAACTTTACTTTTTCCGGCGGCGCGTTTGCGGTAGCGTACAGGTACTTCGGTACATTTGAATCGTTTTTTCGCCGCTTTCACCTGCATCTCCACCGTCCAGCCAAAGTTCTTGTCCTGCATGTCGAGTTCCAGCAACTTGTTCCAGCGAATAGCCCTAAAAGGCCCTAGATCGCTGAAGCGGTAACCGAAAAACAAACGGATCAGAAACGGGGCCAGCCAGTTGCCAAAACGCTGTGGAAAAGTCATTGCGCCCGGTTCCATGCCACCCAATCTTCTGGAGCCGATCACCATGTCATGCCCGTCTTTCAAAATCGGAGCAACCACATTTGGTAACTCCTCTGGAAAATCTGAATAATCACCGTCCAAAAATACGACAATTTCCGGCTGTTCCGACGTGGGCAGGGTTTGCAGGTAACGTATTCCGGCCAGGCAGGCATTGCCATATCCCCGTTCTGGTTGGCTAACTACGATCGCCCCGTGTTCTTTTGCCACCTCCTGCGTACGATCCGTCGAGCCATTATCACACACAATCACCTGTCGTACCCAGTCTTTCGGCAAATCAGCCAATACCAGCGGAAGTGCCTCTTCTTCATTCCAGGCCGGGATTAACACGTCAATGATGGGTTTTTGCTGCATTTTTTCCTGAATACTACCCGAAATTGAAGTGCTGTAAAAGGATTGCCGGGAATGACGATGCAAAACTAATGCAGGCCGTTAAGAAAAGGTTAAAAGCAGTTGACAATCATGCGTTAAAGTTTTGCAAACAGGCACTATTTTTTCCAGATTTTTACCCGAAAGCAGTTTTTCGTCATAAAAACACCAAACAAGATTTTGGAAGATCGCCAAAATCGAGACTGTTTCAAAACTATGATTGTTAAACGCTGATCTCGTGGCAAATATTTGACAGAACAAAGGGATGCTGCGAATGGCTGCGACGTGGCCTCGAAAGCGTTAATTTTTTTAACAGGTTGGGGGGCGGAGTTGTGTAAAAAAAACCTATGCGGCAGAGGAACCCTGGCAGAAATACTATACAACATGGTGATAGTCATCAAATGATTTTTTCGCACCAATTATTCAATGTGAAACATGAGTATTCTATCACCCCTTGGCATTTTTCGCCAGCACATCCATTTTTGCCTGGATTTCAGTGAGTATCTCCAATTGCTTTTGCTGTATTTCGCACAAATGCTGGTACTGATCCACAATGGACAGGTCTATCTTGTCGTGCAGGTGCCGGATCTCGATCTCCGATTTCAGGTTGATCAGGTAATCGTTTTCGGCACGTTCGCGGTCTTTGGTTTCCTTTCGGTTCTGGCTCATCATAATGACGGGCGCTTGCATGGCAGCAATACAGGAGAGCACTAAGTTGAGCAGTATGTAGGGGAAAGGATCAAACGCATCCTGGAGCAGGAAAACCGAATTGAGGGTAATCCAGCACAACAACACGACACCGAAACTGATGATAAAAGTCCAGCTGCCGCCGAAAGTGGCCACCTTATCCGCAATCCTTTCGCCAAAAGTCGATTTTTTCTGGTCACCTTCTTCAATAAGTCGTCGGGTGAGCAGTGATTCTTCTTCCAGCGATTCCCGGACGATTTTGTGGAGTTTGGCAATCTGCTGATTTTCGGTTTCCATCAACTGCTGCACATATTGTATCGATTGCTTTTTCATTGTAGTTATCCGTTATCTGTTATTGGTTATCAGTGTTGCTAATCAAGCAATTACAAAGAGTTTGATCGAAACTAATTCTGCTTAATTACTTAAACACTTTTATTTGCAAAGATAAAAGTAATGTTGAAGGTTTGAAAAGTTGGATGGTTTGA
>JAYSZC010000601.1:0-9691 GCA_043738235.1 Lewinellaceae bacterium
TGGGGATGTGGAATTTGTGGAATTGACAGATGATATGCACGTCAAAATTCGCTGGAAAGGTATGTGCGAATCCTGCACCATGTCCGCCATGACCTTGCGGGCCGGTATCCAGGAAACCATTCGCAGTAAAATCCCTGAAATTGTCGGCGTGGAAGCGATCAACGGATTACAGTAGAGAAAGGGCAAAGAGCAAAAGGCAAAGAGCAAAAAGCAATGAGCAAACATGCCGTTATCGAGCGTTCATTGCCTTTTGCCTTTTGCTTTTTGCCCTTTGCCCTTTCACTTACCATCTCATACGCATTTGTAATTTCCAGAACAGTCTTTTTCCTGTTACGCCAGAACTTGTTACGGCTTGAAGTTGGTTCGTTCGTTCGGCGCGCCCTTCGAGCCGTAACCATTTATTGACGCGCCAGCTCAGGTTGAGGTATGCCCGCGACCCGCGACCCGAAAAGGCCGGTATCGAAATGGCGGAAAAAAGATCGGTTTCAAATGCAAAAACCCGGGTGTCAAAGTTGTCGGTGTCGTATACGGCATAGCGCACTGTAGCGGTCACAGGGAAACTCAGGGGTTTTATAGCAGCCTCCTGGTAGGCTATAAAACCATTGTTGCGCGGACCATCCTGTATAGAAAAGGTCGTCCACTCGATACGGCTGCGAAATTCGACCGCCGGGGTCACTTTATAAGAAGCGTGCAGTCGCAGTCGCTCGCGGCGGTTTTCCAGCAATCCAAATATACCTTCCACATCGCTGTCTCGTTCTTTTGTTTCAGCCTGCCAAAGCGCGTAGGCAGAAAAAGTCCTGCTTTTGGTCCAGATAAGCCGGGCCAGAAACTCGCGGCCCCGCGAAGGCGCGCTCACCCCGAACCGCAGCCAGGGATGTTGCCATATATCTGCATAAACATTTAATTGCCAACGCCTTACATAACGTATGTCGGCGCCGAGGTAGAGTCCGCGTTCGTTCGAAGCGCCGGTCACTTCTGCAAAAGGCGCTCCATAAACAGACTGATAGTCCTTCCCCAGCGAGCGGTGCACGGCGGTCAGGGTAATATGCTGGTCGGGCGACAGCAGCAAGCCGTTGACGGCAGCCATGCCGCCGTTGTCGCTGCGGGCAGTTTCTCCAAAAAGCAGGAAGTTGCGAAAGCGCCAGTTGTAGTCGAGGCTGGCTCCGGTCAGCGATTGCCCCTGAAAAACAAAACGGCGGTAGGCGGCAGGCACCGGCGCCAGGGTTTTGTCATATCTGATATGAAGCCCGTTGGCCGTAATTTGTCCGTTTTTCCAGTTGAATGCCGTCGAAATCCCGGCGACCTGTTCATGCAGGGCCTTTTCGTCTTCAATTTCACCCGGCGTGCGATGCAGCCCGGAGGTTTGCAGGGAAGAAAATTCAATTTCGGATGACTCCAGGTCGATCGAATCCGGCGTTACCACATTGCCGTCGCGGCGGCGGGTGGAGTACAGGGCGGTGACCTCCACATTTTTGTTGATGGCAATGGTAGTGGCCGCGCCCCTGAAAAAAAATGCTTCGCCGAATGCGCCGTAAGCGTTCAATTTGCGACCGCCCCTTGTGACCGACACCGTTTCAGCCGATTTGCCGGGTGCAAACCCGGTTTGCAGCAATACTCCCTGACCAAACCGGGCCGAATAATCACCCAAAGCAATGGTTTTAACCGTGCTGTTGAGGTTTTGTATAAACAAATGGGCGCTGTAAAAATCGAATCCGTGCCGGTTGCTGCCGTAAAAAAGTGCTTCGCCCGGGTCGTTTTCAGCGGTAAAGCCAAAGCGCAGCCGGTTGTCATAGGTATGCCGGTACCGCAAAGCCAGGTTGTAAGGGCGGCCTTCTATATCATCTGTGTAGTAATTGGGCGGTTGCGGCGCGCCCCAGCGGAGCAGTGCTTCATTCTCACCTTTGTAAAGGCCTTCGATCAAGTTGGTATTGCGCGCGTCGAGTCCGCTGCGAATCCGGGTAAAATTGAGCATCCGCCGGATATCGGATATTTCCCAGCCTGGGATGGCCTGGAGTTCGTATTCATTGAGAAAAGGCCCGAACTGTGTCCGGTAAGTGAGAAAACTTTCAATTTGCAGGTTATTCAACAGGTGCAGGGCCAGCAAATCTTCCCGGCTGATCGAATTGAGGTTGAGCGGTCTGTTGCGCCAGTTTTCCAGGTTTTCGAGGTATTGCAGGGCATCTGACTCGGAGGCCGTCTCGTTGTCGCGGAAAAAGTTTTCGAGCAATTCAGCAGTAACAGGGTCGTCTGTTTGGGCCTCTACCTGGAACATTGTGCAACACAACAATGCAGCTAAGCAATAATGTACAAGATTAGTTGGTATTATTTTTTTGAAACGCATAAGCTATCAAGCAAAATTAGTTTGAACTAAATTTTCTGTAACTCATTGACTAACATTGCCTTTCGCCTCTTGCAATTTTGCCTTTTACTTTGATTATCATTGCCTGAAGCATAAAAAAATCCCGAATTGTTCCCACGAGGAGAAATTCGGGATCCTTTTTTAGCAGCGCGCGCCAGGCATTGATTGCATTGCCCATTGCATTTTGCACATGTAGTTATTCTTCGTCATCCTCGAATTTGCGCCTGTCATAACTGGTATCTTCCAGGGTTTCATTTTCACTTTCCCAATCGTCGCCATTGGTTTGCGTCGGGCGTTTGCCGGGCAGGCGCACTTTGTCGCCAATGGGTTTGCCGATGGGCCGGTCGTTTTCTTCCACGCCGGTGGTGAAGAAATCGCCATTGGTGTCGGTGGCGTATTCTTTGCCGGAGTTAGCCAGGTTTTTACCATCAATGCTCTTGGTAGCATGTGGTACGAGGCGAAGGCGGCTTTTGTCAATCAAAACGCCCGTAACACTACAGATACCGTATGTTTTATTATGAATACGGAGCAGTGCATTTTTCAAATCCTGTACGTAGCGCTGCTGACGCACCAACATGCGCTGAAGCATTTCAAGGTCGGTATGTGTCGTAGAGTCGTCGTACCAGTCGCCGCCCTGCTGATTGAATCCGTTCTCATTGAGATCGGCAATCTGCTGTTGGGTAGTATTCAGTTCTTCCTGCGCCTGGGCCAATTTGGCATCGATCAGTACTTTGAACTCCTGAAGGTCATCGTCACTATACCTTATTTTAGGCTCGTTCATAATTGTCAGGTTAAAAATTAAGGAGTGATTGATATTATCCGGGGTCTGTCGGGGGGCAAAATTAGGTCAAAAAAAACATTGGGAAAGAGGAGTTTTCAAAAATTTAATATTTTGATAAGTGTATTACACTATTAGTTATTTTTGAAAATGGTTTTTCCAGCCTGAAATTCAACTGTTTGATACTAAATCCTCTATGGCAGGTTGACAGCGATAAATTCCATTTGTACCCTGTCCGGTATATTCAAACGCTGAAATTTGCTTTACTTTTGCTCGCCTTTTCAAATATAACCTGTCGAAATATTGCCAACTTTTACACAACAAGTATGGTCGCAACCACCACCTCCCGCCACAAAAAATCGCCTGCTCCACAAGATGAAGCATACCGTCAGGACGTTCTTCATGATTTCCACATCTGTTGCATCAGCCGGGAAGCAAGTGTTGTTGCCCGTCGGGAAGTGCTGATGGGCAAAGCCAATTTCGGTATCATCGGCGATGGAAAAGAAGTTGCGCAGGTCGCTATGGCAAAAGCCTGGCGAAAAGGAGACTTCCGTTCCGGTTATTACCGGGATCAAACCCTCCTGTTTGCACTGGGGCAAATGTCGCTCGACAATTTTTTCGGACAGTTGTACGGCGATCCGTATGGCGACCCGTTTTCAGGGGGGCGTCAGATGAACAGCCACCCGGCCACGGCCTTTGTGGACGAAGCAGGCAATTTTGTGGATCAAAAAAACCGCTACAATATCACTTCCGATATTGCGCCGACGGCGGGTCAGGTGGCCCGTGGTATTGGTCTGGCATTTGCCTCCAAAAAATTTCGCGAAAACCCCGCCCTCTGCGGCGAATTATCCGATGGTGGCAATGAAGTCACTTTTGTAACTATTGGTGACGCCTCTACTTCGGAAGGCGCATTCTGGGAAACCCTGAATGCCGCCGGCGTTTTACAGGTGCCGATGGCCGTAAGCGTTTGGGACGACGGATACGGTATCAGCGTTCCCAAAAAATACCAGACGATCAAAGAGAGTATTTCCGAAGCGCTGGCGGGCTTCGAGGCAGACACTTCGCGCAACACCAACGGTATCAATATTTACAAAGGTAAGGCCTGGGATTATCCCGCGCTCTGCCAACTGTACAAAGATGCGATAGATGAAATGCGGACAAGCCATCGTCCCGCTTTGATTCATATTCAGGAAGTTACGCAGCAATTGGGACATTCCACTTCCGGCGACCATCGACGCTACAAAAGCCCGGAACGCCTGGTGTTTGAGGAAGAATTTGATTGCAACCGCCGCATGGCGGAGTGGATGGTGGAAAGCGGTATCGCTACAGCCGAGGAGATTGAAAAAATTAAGTCGGATGCAAAACGCCAGGTAGTAGAAGCCGCGCAAGGCGCTTACCGCAATTACCACGACCGGGTGGGAGCGCTGAAAAATCAACTGCTTCCCCTGATAAAGGCCTTACAAACAGCGTATCCGGAATTGCCTGGCCTGGGCTTATTATCAAATGAGTTGACTCAAAAAAGGGAGCCGCTGCGGTTTGAATTGCTGCAAATCGCTCGCCGCGCCTTAACAACGCTGAATGGAAAAAACAGCGATGCCGTGTCTGCATTGGCCGGTTTTGTACAAAGTGAAACGACGGAAGGCGACCGCATCTATTCGCGCTTCCTTTTAAGCGAATCGCCGAAATCGCCACTCCGGGTTCCCGTGGTACCGGCGATTTATTCCCCCGAAGCGCCCCTGAAAGATGGTTATGAAGTACTAACCGCCTGTTTCGACTATCATTTTACCCATCGTCCCGAAGTGTTTGCTTTCGGCGAAGATGTCGGTCATATTGGTGATGTAAACCAGGGACTGCGCGGAATGCAGCAAAAACACGGTGTAGAACGGGTATTCGATACCGGCATCCGGGAATGGACAATTATGGGGCAAGCCATCGGTATGGCAATGCGCGGCCTGCGGCCCATTGCTGAAATTCAATACCTCGATTACTTGTTGTATGGCCTTGCACCGCTTTCCGACGACCTCTGCACCCTGCGCTGGCGTTCCAACAACCTGCAAGCCGCTCCGGCCATCATCCGGACGCGCGGCCACCGTTTGGTAGGCGTTTGGCACAGCGGCTCTCCGATGGGGTTGATGCTAGGTTCGCTGCGCGGCATGCATATCTGTGTACCCCGCAATATGGTGCAGGCAGCCGGCATGTATAACACCCTCCTGCTCGGCGACGATCCGGCCATCGTGGTGGAGGTGCTGAATGGTTACCGTTTGAAAGAGCGCCTGCCCGACAATGTTGGCGAATTCACGGTGCCGCTGGGCATCCCTGAAATAGTGCGGAGCGGCGCCGACCTGACGCTGATTACTTATGGCGCATGTGTTCGTATTGCAGAAGAAGCGGCAGCACTGCTGGAGCAATTTCAGATTTCCATTGAAATTGTAGACGTCCAGACGCTTTTGCCTTTTGACCTGCCCCAAACCTGTCTTGCAAGCCTGCAAAAAACGAATCGGGTGTTGGTGCTCGACGAAGACTTTGAAGGAGGCGCTTCCGCGTATATCCTGCAGCAGTTGCTGGAAAAACAAGGCGGCTACCGCTACCTGGATGCAGCGCCTGCAACGCTGGTCGCCAAACCGCATCGCCCCGCGTATGGCCAGGACGGCGATTACCATTCCAAACCGCAGGTAGAAGATGTGGTACAAAAAGTGCTGCAAATCATGCAGGAACATTAAAGAGCAAAAGGCAAAAAGCAAGGGGCAAAGAGCAAAAGGCAAGGGGCAAAGTGCAAATATGCCATCTGAATTAATGCTTAATTTGCCTTTTGCTCTTTGCTCTTTGCCTTTTGCTCTTTGCCCCTTGCCTTTTGCCTTTTTTTAAGACACGCCTAACCAGATTGACCATTATTATTCATGTTGAAAGTTGGAATTATCCGCGAAGGAAAAGTGCCGCCCGACGAGCGGGCGCCGCTAAGCCCCGAACAATGCGCCAAAGCACAAGCCTCGCTACCTGTTCAAATAGTTGTTCAGCCCTCTCCGATCCGTTGTTTTAAAGATGGTAATTATGCCGATCTAGGCATTGATTTACAGGAAGATATGCGCGATTGTGATATCCTGATGGGTGTAAAAGAAGTACCTGCCGATTGGCTGATTCCTGAAAAAACCTATCTTTTTTTCTCGCATACGATCAAGAAACAGCCTTATAACCGTTCGTTGTTGCAGGCGGTAATTGCCAAAAATATCCGGCTGATCGACTATGAAGTGCTGACCAATGAAAATGGCGAGCGCCTTGTGGCATTCGGATATTATGCGGGTATTGTAGGCGCGCACAATGCGCTCTGGACATGGGGTCGTCGAACCGGCCAGTTTTCATTGCCCCGGTTGTATGAAAGCCACGATTACGCCGAAATGCTGCGCGTTTATCAGCAAACATCTTTGCCGCCCCTGCGCATCGTACTGACAGGTTCCGGGCGCGTTGCCTCCGGCGCTGCCAAAAACCTGCTTGATATGGGCATTACGCGCGTGTCGCCGGAAGAATTTCTGACGCAGGATTTTACGACGCCGGTATTCACGCAGGTCCACGCGGAGCATTATGTGCAGCATCGCGAACCCGGACAGGCCTTCGATAAAAGAGATTATTACCGGCACGGCGAAAATTATGTGAGCGTATTTGCGCCGTATTACCGCAGAACCGATATTTTTATCAACGGCATTTTTTATGATAAAAAAGCGCCGGCATTTTTCACGGTGTCAGACATGCAACAGCCGGATTTTCATGTCCGGGTAGTGGGAGATATTTCCTGCGATATGATGCCGGGCGCTTCCGTACCTTGCACCATCCGACCGAGCAAAATCGCCGATCCTGTGTATGGATTTGACCCGGCAACAGGTCTGGAAATAGCGCCTTATCTTCCCGGGTCGGTAGATGTGATGGCCATTGATAACCTGCCTTCCGAACTTCCGCGGGATGCATCCGTGTTTTTTGGCGAGCAGTTGTTGCAACATATTTTGCCCGAATTTGCCCGAGCTTGCCAAAGCGCAGTACTCCGGCGCGCCACGATCGCCGAAAAAGGCAGTTTAACGCCTGCGTTTGAATACCTTGAGGATTATGTGAACGGGACAACCTAATGCCATTAAGTAGTTATCCGTTATCAGTTATTGGTTATCAGTGTTGATACTCGAGCATTTGCAAAGAACTTAATCTAAACTATTTTGCCTGATATACTTATATGAAATACACTCTGTTTCTGATTCCGGTACTTGTGTCCGGCGCTTTATTTGCCCAAAAAAACACCGTCAAAACATTAGACAAAGCCTCGTTTCTGCGCGAAATACTGGGCGCCCGCTATGTCAAATCGGACAAGGCCTGGACGCTGCCCCAAACGCAGGCGGTGCTCGATACCTTTGAAGTGGAAGCCCACGGGGGATTGTATGTGGCAGTAGACACCATTGCCCTTCGCGACGTGGGTGGTGACAAAGAAGCCTGGGTGCTGTTCACCGTGGAGGGTTATTTTTTCAATTTTGCCCGGCTGGAAAAAACGCCGCAGGGCTGGACGGTCAAAAACATGTACTACCGCCTACACCAGGGCGCGCCGGGCGAGTATGCTCCCCTTGCTTTTTACATCCAGATGATCGGCTCCAAATCTTTTATTTCCATACAGGAAGATTGGTACGCCAGCGGCGTCATTACCACCAAATGGATATTGTACGAACCCTTCAGCGCCAAATTAGCCGGAGAGATAGATTTGGCAAGGCTCGGCGAAAAAGAGCAGAATCCCGCTCAATATGCCGAAGTTTCATTCCTTCAGATTAAATACGAAACCGTTCAGCCGCCACTGCCTGATATTATGCTCACTCAAACGGTGGAATCTAAAAAGAAGGGTTCTTCTGTCCAAACGAGTTCCCGGACGCTGCGCTATCGCTGGGATGCGAGGCGGGCTGTTTTTTATAAAGTAGGAAAATAATCCGAATGTAATTTATTTATAAAGTTTTTAGCAAAATGTATCCGTTTATATTTTTCGTTTAAGATATTTGCCAAAACAATACATTGGCAAAACGATAAATCAAATTACACATGAAGATTCCACTCTGGTTAATTGCCCTGCTGCTGGTCGGGTACGCCATTTGGTGCGCCAATTTTTGGCACTCCTATCAGGTACGACACTGCTGCGGCGATGATGCAGCGCTCGTTGCCGGTGCGCAAAGTTCCGGCGTACCCCTGTTCAAATGGAACATGGATAAGCCCGTTGAGGACGCAAATTTTGCTGCCTGGAAAAAAAGTCTGCTGGCAAAAGGCGGACAGGGCGACACCCTGGTTATCACAGGTCATTACCGAAGCGGTGAGGCTGATGGTGAAAAACTCGCCCTGGCCCGGGCTGCGGCCATCCGCGACATGCTGGCGCCGGAATTCCCGGCCAGCCGCGTGCGACTCGCTACTTCTCTGGTAAACGACGGCTTGGTTGAAAACGGCGACCCGAAAGAGTCCGCTTCCTTCTCCTGGTCGAAAATGGTGCTCAAAAAAGAAGACAGCGCTATTATCGAGTCGGATAAAGATGTCATTCTCCTGTTCCCCTTCAATTCGACGGAAAAAGAACACGATCCCAAAGTGGATGCCTACCTGAAAGAATTGTGCGACAAACACAAAAGCACCACTACCACCTTTATCGTGACCGGCCATACCGACGACGTAGGCGAAGCAGCGAGCAATATGACCTTCGGTCTCAAACGAGCACAGTCGGTCGTTAAAATCCTGACAGACAACGGCATCGCCGCCAGTCGCATCCAGACAGGCTCCAAAGGCGAAACCGAACCGGTGTCCGACAACAGCACCGAAGATGGACGCCACCAAAACCGCCGGGTAGTCATCACCGTCAACCGTTAAACTTTCAAAACGAACTTAAGCCATGTTTTTTTCCTATATTTTCCTGCAATGTAGTTTTATGGACCACCTGCCTGTGGCCCTCGCCTTGTGCCTCCTGCCTTTCCTTTTAGGCTGGCTGGCCGCTTATGCCTTCTATAATATCGGCGGCCTGAAAGGCCAGATCAATGACCTGACCACTCAAAACGGGGCATTGAATACAAAAGTAACCTCGCTCAGCGGCGAACTGACCGACCTGCGCGTACAACTCACGCAGCGCGATGCTGAAATAGAGCGCCTGAATGACGTGTTTCGTAAATCAAAAAGCGATCTGATCATGGCAGAAAGCGAACGCAATGCCCTGCGCGAACAATTGGCCAATGCAAGTGGCGGCGGCGGCGCTTCCAAATCTGCCAAAGCGGCTGCCGTGGCAACATTCCTGTTTGCCGGCGTCAAATACAAAATGGACGACCTGAAAATTGTAGAAGGCATCGGCCCGAAAATTGCCGACCTGCTCATCAAAGAAGGTATCACAACCTGGAAATCGCTGTCCGAAACTTCGCCGGAAACCCTCGCCGGAATCCTGCAGGCCGCAGGCCCGAATTTCCAGATACACGATCCGGGCACCTGGCCACATCAGGCCCGCCTCGCCGACGAAGGCAAGTGGGACGAACTGAAAGCGCTCCAGGATGAATTGAGAGCAGGAAAGTAAA
>JAYSZC010000602.1:0-1512 GCA_043738235.1 Lewinellaceae bacterium
ACCGCTTACTGCCTGTGAAGGAGAAAGTATTACGTCAGTGCATCTGGGCGGTCAAACACTGGATGGCAATGACGTGTCTGCGTACATATTGCATACGAATGCCGGCACGTCGCTGGGTACCGTTATTGCACAGAATGCAACCGGCATTTTTAGTTTCCAGGCGGGAATGACGTATGGAACCACCTATTATGTTTCGTTTGTGGTGGGCAATATGAGCGGTTTCCCCAATCCGGCAGACCCATGTTTGTCCGTAGCACAGGGACAACCCGTTGTTTTTTATCAAAACCCTGTAGCAAATGCGGGTGTCGACAATGCAGTTTGTGGAACGGTTATGACCCTTGCCGGCGGCGGCGGCGGAAACGGACAATGGACCCTCAACGGAAATCCTCCGGGAGGCAATCTGGTTATTGATGATCCACAAGATCCTGCAACAAGTGTATCCGCTTCATTACCAGGTCAGTATACCCTGGTTTGGACACTTGAACAGAATGCCTGTACCAGTACCGATGAGGTGATACTGACTTTTAACGATAACCCGAATTTGTCCGATCTGGTACGCAGCTGCGACCCGGCCAATGAAAATTATTCCGTCAGAATAACGATTGCCGGAGGTACCCCACCCTACCTCGTAAATAATACAGCCATTGCAGATTCTGTGTTTATATCTGCACCTATTACCAATACCGCTACCTATCAATATACGATTACGGATGCCAATAACTGTACGATGCCTGTTATCAATGGTTCGTTCAGTTGCGATTGTGCAACGGATGCGGGTAGCCTGTCGGCAAGCACGCTGACTGCCTGCGACGGAACAACGGTTACAGCCGAAGCGAACAACGATGCTAACTTAGATGGCAATGACGTAACATCTTTTGTACTGCATAATGGCTCCGGGCAATCGCTGGGCGTGATCTATGCACAAAATACCACCGGGGTATTCGGCATACAGGCAGGTATGAATTTCGGTGAAACCTATTACATTTCCCGGGTAGTGGGAAATCCGTTAAACGGTTTCCCCAATCCGCAGGATCCGTGTTTTTCAGTAGCGCCCGGTCAGCCGGTCGTGTTCCTGGAAATTCCGACGCCCAATGCCGGAACGAATACGGAAATATGTGGACAAACTTTTGATTTGCAAGCAGTTACAAGCGGATTTGGCGGAACCTGGACACAAACGAGTGGTACCGGCACTGCCACCTTTACAGCATTAGACGATGCAAATAGCAGCGTAACTGTCCCGGATTTCGGCGTTTACACCTTCCAGTGGGAAGAAGTAAACGGCATTTGTACGGCCTCGGACGAGGTGCAAATCACGTTCAACGAGTCGCCCGCCGTGAACGGTCTGATTGAAACCTGTAATGGCACGAACACGCAGTACACCGTCACATTCAGTGTTACCGGAGGGACAGCGCCTTACAACGCAGCGGGGATAGCAGGGACGTTCAGCGGAAGTGATTTCACTTCGATCTTATTACCTAACAATTCGGCATATTCCTTTAACGTCACGGACAC
>JAYSZC010000603.1:0-3670 GCA_043738235.1 Lewinellaceae bacterium
CTTCGGCGGTTCTGGAGCAACTTTTCGCATTTAGACTCCAAGTTTGTCAAAATGTGCTGGCAACTGCTTATTCCCGGTAAAGTAACGGTCGAATTCTTCGCCGGGCGACAGAAACGTTACCCGCATCCGGTCCAGTTTTTCTTTGTAGTCATGTTCTTTTTCCTGCTGCTTTTCAGCAAATTATCCAATAGCAAGGGTACAGGTTTAAATATGACCGACAACAGTGGCGAATTCAACATCGGTCAAAAAACAGTAAAAGATGGTGAGGAAGATATTGTCATCAACAACATCAACTTTTTTGAAACCATAGAGCGGTATGTGCTGGGCAGGCAATTGCGCGGCGCTTACGATTCGCTGCCGGCAGATTGGCGCACCAATACCACACGGCTGGCGATCGATTCGGTTGTCAACCTGGTGAACGCACCCTGGGAAAAGCAATTTCTATTGGTTCAGGCGATGGGTAATGATAGCCTCGGGGGTAGAGGAGTGGATACGATCCCGCTCAATTTCGTGGACCGGCAAATCAAAATCGCCATCAACGACCTGATAGCGCTTACGCCTGAACAAATCATCGAAAAATACGGCATCACCCGATGGGGGGATCGCATCCTGGTCAAACAGGGAATCAAATCGCTCAAAGACACCAACAGCCTCATGCGCTCGTACACGGGTAGTTTCGGCTGGACGGTTCTGGTACTCATTGCTTTCATGTCGCTGGTGTTGTACCTCATGTATTTGCGCCGAGGGCGGTATTACGTAGAGCATTTTGCCTTTCTAATGCACCAGAATTCAGGCGCATTCTTGTTGCTTACAGTAGGATTGCTGATAGAACAATGTTTTTCCTTCTCTTTCCACCCCGTAGTATGGGTATTGATAACAACCTGGCTCTCCATTGCTTTACTGATCGCCATGAAACGGTTTTACCGGCAGGGATGGCCCAAAACCGTCGTCAAATGGATGATTTATTGCACGTTGTACCTCATCGGCTTTAGTTTGCTTTTCATTATAAGTTTGCTAACGGTTTTTTTAATATTTTAAAAAACAAGTGGCTCAAGTGCTTGGTTATCTTTGCATCCCCAACTCAATGATTGCCTTTTGCAATTTTGCCCTTTTATTAAATTTAGTCTCCCATTGTCATACGAAACCGTCATAGGCCTTGAAACGCACGTTCAACTCAGCACGGCGAGCAAAGTTTTCTGCTCGGATGCTGCGGCATTTGGCGGCGCCCCAAATACACATATCAGCACGATCAGTCTGGCGCATCCGGGCACTTTGCCGCGGCTGAACAAAAAAGCCGTCGAATATGCTGTAAAACTGGGCCTGGCGCTGGGTTGCGACATCAACCGCCACACCCATTTCGATCGCAAAAACTATTTTTATGCCGACCTGCCCAAAGGGTTCCAAACCACCCAGGATCGTGCCCCCGTTTGTCTGGGCGGCAGCCTTACCCTGAAAATCGGGACAGCGGCCGGGCAGCGTTCCAATCCCCTCATTCGTATCCACCATATCCACCTGGAAGAAGATGCCGGTAAAAGTATACACGACCAGGCGCCGAAGCATTCCATGATCGACCTCAACCGGGCAGGTGTGCCATTACTTGAAATTGTCAGCGAACCCGATTTGCGCGGCCCTGAAGAAGTGGCCGCTTACATGGAAGAAATCCGGCGATTGGTGCGCTGGCTCGGCATTTCCGACGGCAATATGGAAGAAGGTTCCATGCGCTGCGATGTCAACATATCCGTGCGCCCAATGGGCAGCAGCACTTTTGGCAACCGCTGCGAGATCAAAAATATGAACTCTATGCGTTTTGCCAGACGCGCCATCGAATACGAAGTAAACCGGCAGATTGCGCTGATCGAATCGGGCGGGAAAGTCGAACAGGAAACACGCGGTTTCGATGTCGCACAGGGAACAACCTTTTCGCTCCGGGAAAAAGAAAACGCGCACGATTACCGCTATTTCCCCGAGCCTGATCTGCCGCCGGTTGTGTTGACGGAGGAATATTTAAGCGCCATAAAAAGCGCCATGCCGCCGCTGCCCGCCACCCTGGAGCAGGAGTTTCAGACTGCGTACGGATTGTCGGCGTATGATGCGGAACAACTTACACAGGAACGCGATACGGCTTTGTATGCGCAGCAACTATTGGAGAGCGCCACTGTCCGTTACAGCGATAAAGACCTGAGTAAAACCCTTGCCAACCTGCTGATTAATAAGTTGTTACCCTGGTCGGCGGCTGAAAATATCCGACCGGCAGATTGCCCCGTACAAGCGTCAAACTGGATCGAATACGCACAGATGATCGAGTCCGGGCAGTTAAGCGCTTCTACCGCTGCGCAGCGACTGTTTCCGGCCATGCTCGAAACACCGGAAAAGGCCCCTGCCCTGCTGGCTACCGAGCTCAACCTGCTGCAAAATGCAGACAGTGATTTTCTGGAACAATTGGTGGACGAGGTGCTGGCGCGTTTTCCGGACAAAGTGGCGGAATACCGCAAAGGGAAAAAAGGACTGCTGGGGATGTTTATGGGAGAAGTGATGAAAGCCAGCAAAGGCAAAGCGGAACCGCAGTCGACGACAAAAATATTGCAGGAAAAACTGAAGTAGTTATCAGTTATCTGTTATTAGTTATCAGGGGGTTTTTCAGGCCGGAACGGGTAACAAAGGTTGATTTCATTTCCCCATGCCGAAACTAATAACGGATAACTGATAACCAACAACCAAAAAGGAACAGAAACATACACCTCTATACCCATTCCAGCCTGAAAAAGCCCTGATAACTAATAACGGATAACTGATAACTGATAACTGATAACAAATTACCAAAGGGAACAGAAATGCCCCCTATTAAACCCATTCCAGCCTGAAAAACCCCTGATAACTAATAACAGATAACAGATAACTAAACACATTGCCATGAAAAAACTACCATTTGCACTCCTATTCTTGTTGGTAGCCGGCGCCATTTCCGGCCAGCAAAAACCGCCCTCTTTTGAGGACCTGGAACGCCAATTGCTCGAAATGCAGCGTCAGTTGATGCAGGAATTTCAAAAAAATCCATTTGGCGGGGGGCTTTTTACATTTCCTGAAAACGACTCCTCCTACACCTTCCGTTTCGATACGACGATTGTAGGCGATAACTTTTCGGGCACTTTCCGTTTCGGCCCTTTGAGCGGCGACAGCACCCTGCGCGACACCGATCCTTTCGGATTTGAATGGTTTCGCAACCAATTGTTTGGCACGGGGCCGGAGAGTGACTTCTGGGGGCCGGACAGCCGGGAACGTACGCCCCAAACATTACCCGGCGAAACACAACCGGAAGAAAATAAATTGCTGCCGGAGGAACGCCTGCGCCTGGAAGAAGAGCAAACAGAGAAAGGATTGCCCGGAAAAAACAGCCCTTCCAGCCCTGCGCAACCGGCAAAACCTAAAATCAAAACCATCCGTATATAAATAAGGCAAAAGAGCAAAGTGCAAAAAGCAATCTAAGCAATTGATTTTCAACACTTTCTGCACTTTTCTTTTTTTGTTCCAATACAAACCCTTTGGCACTTCCAAATAGTTTCGGTTCTTTACATCCGGTTTCAGCGAAAGCCTCAAAAACTTTTGTATCAACTGCGTGTTAAAGAGTCAATTTATTTCAACGGATTATCATTTCTCCTGCTATGCCAGCGAC
>JAYSZC010000604.1:0-3668 GCA_043738235.1 Lewinellaceae bacterium
TCACGATTCCAGGCCTGAAAAACCCAGACTCAAAATACAACCAAATGCCAAGGGGGAAGCCTCTCACTTCTCACCCTCTCACTTCTCACCTCTGTATAATAGTAGTGTCCCGATCATATACCAGGCAGGTAAAAATCCCCAGCGGATTGGCGGAACCGCTCACATTGCTTTTGATCTGGGATGGTTGTGCGAAGGGATTGAGGCTGCCCGCAACCGCCAGTTGGTAACTTTCGGCGTAGTCGTAGTATTCCCTGGATATGTGGAAAATCGTATTGAACACGGTGTCGCCTTCCGTCACGTCGTAGCCTGTACCGAAAGCGATCAGCGCATTGGTGGAAATGCGGTCGTTGACCAAAAAATCCTGTTCGGGGAAACTATCTAAAGAAGCGTAATGCAGCATCCTGCGGTAGTAATTTTCCTGGCTGAGGTCGTCGGTAATGTAGGTCAGCACGCGCGCCAGGGTATCGCGGTCGGGACTAAAGTTGATCACGATACTGTCGATAGGGACAGGTGGCAGCATGGAGGCGCGTCCGGTAATACTGCCGCCATTTTCCAGGACAACATTTAGCACGTATTCGATGCCCGGCGTGGCAGGTACGATGTTGCTGCCGACGTAATTGAAAATTTTCAGCGGGCTGCTTTCAAAGGTAAATTGATTCAGCAGCGTATCGGTGCGGCCATTGTAACTAATGGTCACAAAGGCATTTTGCAAGAGGGTTTTATTCAGGAAACTGGAATCGAGTCCGAAAGGATCGAAAAAACTGTAACTCTGGGTGAGCAGCATCCGGAAGGGTTTACCGGGTTCGAGGTAGCACTCCACCACCGGCTGGCGGGGATAATCGGGCAAATCGATATCCACGTCCTTCGTGAGGTTGCAGGCTGCCAGAAATGCGATGGTTGCGATCGGAAAAATATATTTCAAGATATTGATTTTCATAAATCAGAATTTAAAATTCCAGGTGATAGATGGTAAAATAGGGAACAGCGAAACCTGTTTGGCTTGCAGTGCGACGGGGATATCGCCGAGTTGTGTGGTTTCAAATTCCGGTTCGATATAAATAAAATACGGGTTTCGGCGATCCGTTGCGTTGTACACGCTCAGGGTCAGGTCGTTTTCCAAACGTTTCGATCTAAATTTCCAGACAACGCCGAGGTCGGCCCGCATGTACGCCGGGTAGCGGAAGGAGTTGCGGTCGCCGTACACAGGCACCACGGTCTGGAACTGCTCGCCCGGCACACCACCGATGGAATAACGCCCGATCGGCAGCCAGGAAACGTAGCCTGAGGTGTACACCCAGGTGGCGGTAATTTGCCAGCGCCGGTTGATATTCCACAAGGCGACCACGCTGAGGTTGTGGCGCGTATCGAAACGGGGAGAAAAGTAACGCCCGCCGTTGATCTCCGGGAAATCGCCGCGTTTTGCCCAGGCCAGGGTGTAACCGATCCAGCCGGTGAGTTTGCCTTCCTTTTTTTCGATTTCAATTTCCAGCGGACTGAAAGCGTAGCCGCGACCGATGCTCAGTTCCTGTTCCAGTTGATCGTTGCCAAAAATTTCGGCGCCATCGATAAAGTCGACCTGGTTTTGCAGCCATTTGTACCAGGCTTCCCAGGTCACCAGCAGGTTGTCGCCAATGAGGTAGGAGGTTCCGATGGCCACCTGGTCGCTGATTTCGGGTTTGATCGTTTCCGTGCTTGGGTACCAGATATCGGTCGGCAGGGAGAGGCCGCTGCTGGCCAGCAGGTGCACGTACTGGCTCATGCGGGAGTAAGAGGCTTTGAGCGAGAGTTTGTCGCTAACGGTAAAGTTGGCGGCAGCACGCGGTTCCAGGTTGGCGTAAAAGGCCGGGTTGTTTTGCCAGGCCGAAATACGGGCGCCGTAGCTCAGTTTCAGCCGGTCTGTCACCGCCCATTCGTCGTTGGCGTAAATGCCGTATTCCATACCGTTGAAGTCTTGTCCCGCTTCAAAATTGACCTGTCCGTCGTCGCTGCCCGCTTTCAGGCGGCCAACGATGAAGTCGTGGTAGGTGGCATTGGCGCCGAAGCGCACCGTGTGCCGGTTTGTAGGCTGGTAGTAAAAATCGACTTTGGTATTGGCGTCTTTTACGTTGGAGCCGAGTTTAAAAGAAAATCCCTGGAGGATATTTTCGATGCGGTAGCGGTAATCAGAAAACGTAAAGGTAGTGTTGGCGAACAATTTGGGGGTAAAAACGTGGTTCCAGCGCGCCGTGCCCGTAGTATTGCCCCAATCGAAGCGAAAATCGAAGGTTTCATTGTTGAATCCGAATACGTCGCGCCCAAAATAGCCGCTCAGGTACAAGCGGTCTTTTTCCGACAGGGTAAAATTGACTTTGGTATTCAGGTCGTAAAAATAATAATCTGGAATGGGGTTGTAGTCCTCTTTGCCTTCGTTCGCCTTGTTGATAGCCCTCGTAATAATGTCGGCATAGGTGCGGCGTCCGCTCACGACAAAAGAAGATTTGTCTTTTTGAATGGGGCCTTCCAGGGTCAGACGGCTTGAAATCAGGCCCAGTCCGCCCGATCCGCTGAATTTCTGGTTGTTGCCCTCTTTCATACGCACGTCGATCACCGAAGACAGGCGACCGCCGTATTGCGCCGGAAAACCGCCTTTATAGACTTTTACGTCTTTCACGGCATCCGAATTGAAGGTGCTGAAAAAGCCGAACAGGTGGTTGGCATTGTACACCACAGCTTCGTCCAACACGATCAGGTTCTGGTCGCCGCCGCCGCCGCGTACAAACAGGCCAGTGGTACCTTCCGAACCGGCGGCGATACCGGGTTTGAGTTGCAGGATTTTGATGATATCCGTTTCCCCGAACAAAGCGGGCAGGGCTTTCACTTCTTTGGTGCCGATGGTGGCTACCGACATTTCAGTACTCCTCCTTTTTTCATCCAGTGCATTGGCTTTGATGACGACCTCATCGAGCAGGGAACCTACCGGTTGCAGGGCAATATTTAATTTGAGGTTGGCCGATGGTTTAAACCGGCGCAGGCTTGTTTCATAGCCGATGTAACTGAAACGTAACGTGATGGAATCCTCGCCGGCGGGTAAAGAAAAAGAGTAAAATCCGTATTCATTGCTGACATTGCCTTTGCCCAGTCCGACCGCCTCCACGGTGGCGCCGATCAGCGACTCTCCGTTCTGGGCATCTTTTAAAACACCGTTCACGGTTACGGTATTTTGAGCATACAAGACATTCGTACAGACAAAAAATAAGAATAGTAAGTAGTGTTTCATGTTGTCGTATTCAGGTGATACTGGTAAAACGCTGTTCTAACAGGTGATTAAAAATATTGTTTCGCAAAGAGCGTCTCAATACTATTCGGAACGAATATCATTCGACCAAGAGCACTTCGTATTCGATTCAAATGAACAAATACAAGACCTTAACATTTTCTTGTATCTCCTTTATATTTGGAAAATATGAAAACGAGCGGCAATAAACCAAATTATAGTGCGGGAGGGTTTTTCAACCAAATGGTGGAATGGATCAATAATGTGTTTGGGCCTCACCCCCCGGCCCCCTCTCCGACAGAGAGGGGGTGACTTCACGTTTGGCTTTCCTATCAGGGATGCCAAACATGAAGTACATCTTTATCCCCTTATGAGAATGCCAAGGGTGAAGTTACCCCCTCTCTGTCGGAGAGGG
>JAYSZC010000605.1:0-9660 GCA_043738235.1 Lewinellaceae bacterium
CGTGGAAGAACATCCGGCCTCTTCCAACGTGTACGACAGCTACGGCGAAGCCCTGATGAAAGACGGGCAGCAAGAACCCGCCATTGAAAACTACCGGAAATCACTGGAACTCAATCCCGGCAACGCCAATGCTGTTGAAATGCTGGCTAAAATGGGCGTGGAACCACCCGTGGCTGAGATCGTAGTGGATGAAACGGTTTTAGAATCCTACATCGGAAAATACGAACTGAAACCCGGGTTTAATATCGTCATCACCCGCGAAGGCGCCCACCTGTTTGGACAGGCCACCGGCCAGGGCAGGTTTGAGTTATTCGCCAAATCGCCCACAGAATTTTACCTCAAGGTAGTCGAAGCCCGGGTTGAATTCACCGTAAAAGACGGCAAAACGGAAAGCATGACGCTGTACCAGGCGGGACAGGTGTTGCCGGGTAAGCGGGTGGAGTAAGTAAAAAACATGAATCATCCCGAATTTTGGAATTTCTGTAACCCGGAGCGGATTCGACGGTAGCACGGCCTTTAGGCCGTCGGGAAAAGGGCATTTATGCCCGACTTAGCCCGTTCTAAGCGCCTTAAAAGGCGCTACCCCGACGGCCTGAAGGCCGTGCTACCGTCGAATCCGCTCCGGTTTGAAGGCCTTCCAAAAATTCGGGATGAATCATGTTTCACTTACAATTGCTCCAACACATCCCGGTATCCCCTGCCAACGGGAATAGACACGCCATTCAGTTCAACCGTTTCGCTTGTGTACGATTCGATCCTGTTGATGGAAATGATAAAAGAGCGGTGAATCCGTTTGAAAAGATGGGCAGGCAGGCATTCTTCTATTTCATGTGTGCTCATCTTTGAAATGTATTCTTTTCCCGTGGTAACGATTTTAATGTATTCCCGTTGGCTTTCGATGTATACAATATCCGGGAACAAAATTTTCACCTTCTTTTTTTGTACATTCAGAAAAACATAATCTTTTTCCTCCTTGTCGTTTGTTTTCTGTTTTTCAACCTGTGCGGTTTTAACCTTATTGACGGCTATTAAAAAACGTTCAAAATCAAAAGGTTTTAAGAGGTAATCGGTCACGTTTAAATTAAAACCCTCCACCGCGTATTGATGATAAGCCGTGGTAATAATAACCGCAGGCGGAAGTATCAGTGTTTTTAAAAATGCCATCCCTTTCAATTTGGGCAGGTGAATATCTAAAAACAGCAGGTCAACGGTATGCTGCCGCAGGTAATCCGTTGCCAGAATAGCGTCTTTAAACGTTCCCGTTAATTGCAGGAATGGTACCTGCATAATATAGTCGGACAGCACTTTTACCGCCAAAGGCTCATCCTCTATGATGATGCACTTGATGTCAGACATGGCTTGCAAGATTAATTTTTAAAGTAGCGGTAAACACCGATTCGCCTTGCTGAACGGACAGACTGTAATCTGTGTACAGCAATTCTAATTGGCGTCTCAAGTTGGACAGCCCGATATTTTCCTTTAGGTTCCCTTCCCCGGGAAATTCTTCCGTGGAATTTTTCACTTCAAAAGTCAGGCGTCGCTTTTGCACGGACAGATGAATATCGACAAACGGCTGATGCCGCGTTTCGGAAACGCCGTGTTTGAACGCATTTTCTACCAGGGCAATCAGTAACAGTGGCGGCAATGCCTGTCGCATATCTTCAATATCATAGTTGAAATTGACCCGCAGCGAATCATCGTAGCGCAATCGCTCCAGGGCAAGGTAATCGTTCATGATTTTCAGTTCCTGTTCTATCGCTATGAACGCGCCGCCGGTTTCGTACAGCATATAACGCAGTATTTTCGACAGCCGTAAAATGGACTCAGGCGCCAGGTCGGATTTATCCCTTGACAGGGAATAGATATTGTTTAGAGTGTTGAATAAAAAATGCGGGTTGGTTTGTGATTTGAGGTAGTTCAGTTCCGCTTCCTGCTTTTCAATGCGCAGCTGTTGAGCCGCCGCTTTTAGTTGTCTGTAATCATGTAAATGCCGGAAAAATGCAAAAAAAATGACGGAAAAGAAACTGTATGGAAAGTGATAGGACACCCCGCCTTCTATAGTAGGATCGGTTCTTAAGGCGGTATAAATATATAAATGAATGCCAATGGATCGCCAGGCATACAAGCCGAAAGAATACAATAAGGCATGAGCCATTAAAAGAAAAGGCGCTGCGAGTATCCTTTTCCATCTTAGTTTAATAAAGGGCAGGGTGTATTCAAGAAATATAAAGTTATTGATAACCAGAAAACCGATCAACCAGATATTGTTCACCACTCTTTGGGGAAACGTCGCCGCATTACTGATTAAATCGACAAACAACCATAGCATTAAATAAGCACTTCCCAGCCGGATGTACAACTTAAACCGCTCTTTATCAAATGCTAACTTCATCTTGCTGTTTATGACATATATATATGTTCGGGGTTCGCATCCAAGTTTTTTGTCCCTGCTGCGAAGGAGCAAACCTAAAGAAAAATAACCTGAAGGCCGGCAAGAAGCAGATGTATTCCTGCATACTATTGTGAAGATTGACCCAATAACGTTGTTTGTTTACAATAATCTGCTGTTGGTTGACGCCGGCTTTCAGCGTGTTTTTTATGTGGGTATTCTTGCATTTCTAAACAGAATAGCCTACGGCTAATCATTTACCAGTAAAATTAAGTTTATGAAAAAGAATTTGTCTATCCTCGCAGCCATGATATTCATGGCTACCCACCTACAGGCTCAGATCGAACCTGCTGCCGGCAATTGGAAAACATGGTTTATCACATCGGGCATGGCCTGGCGTTTGCCTCCTCCACCCTCTTACAAGGAAGAAATCGCCCAGGTGCTGTCCCGGCAGCGAGACCTGGATTCCGCCGGTCGACAGCAGATATTGTTCTGGAACACAGGTGCACCCGGATACCGCTGGCAGGATATGATGTCAAAATTATGGATGAAAGACGCCGGCACGCATGGCGCCCTGGCGAATATGTTGCTCAACGTAGCCATCTACGATGCCACCATTGCTGCCTGGGATACCAAGTATGCGTATAAACGTCCGAGACCCTTTCGTGCCGACGGCCGGATTAAAATACTTGTGCCGGAACCGGGCAGCCCTTCTTACCCTTGCGAACATTCCGTAGCGGCAGGCGTAGCGGCCACCGTGATTGCGCATTTCTATCCCGCACTGGCAGATTCGGTAAACCGTATGGCACAGGAACTCATGGCGTCGCGGATTGTCGCAGGCGCCGCTTTTCCGGGCGATACCCGGGCGGGTTTTGATCTGGGCAAAAGAATCGCTGAAAAAGAGATAGAACTCACCAAAAACTATTCGCCCCAAACGGCATGGGATGGAAAGGTACCGGAAGGCCCTGCATTCTGGAAAGGGAAAAACCCGATGTTTCCGCAGGCGCGCTTCCATAAAACCGTGGTGCTGGACAGCAGCAGCCAGTTTCGCCCCGGGCCGCCGCCCGACTTTGCAAAAGACATGGAGGAACTTAAAAATTTCAAACCCACATTTCGCTCCGTGGCCAATGCCTTTAAATATGGCAGCCAGTCGGAGGATGTACTCACTCAAAAGATGTTTGAGTACAACCTGCACCTGAATCCGCCACGCGCAGCGCGTATGTATGCCATCGAAGCCATTGGAATGTATGACGGGTTTACGTCCTGCTGGGATGCCAAGTACACATACTGGGGCATTCGCCCGAATCAGTACGATACCACTTTCCAGCCCGTATTGTTTTTCAGCCCGCCATTCCCCGGTTATCCATCCGGTCATGCCATGCTGGGCGCCGTGTCGGCCGAGTTATGTTCGTATTTTTTCCCGGCAGATAAAGCGTATTTCGAGAAAAGAGCCAAAGATCTGGCAGAATCCCGCTTTCACGGCGGCATCCATTTCCGCACCGACAATGAAGTAGCATTGGATATGGGCAAAAAGGTAGGCGCCTTGATTGTTCAAAAAATAAAAACGGATGGCGCCGATATGGCGTTGCCGCCGGAAAAACGAAAAGTCGCGCATTAGCGCTTCCTGAATCCGGCAGCCAAAGGACTTGTGCAGGTCAAATTCAAAACGTAGTTTTATGCCGATGCACAATCCATTTCAAATGAAATCCCTGCCATGGCTGCTATGTTGCTGCCTGCTCTTTGTATCGGGACTTGCCCTGACCCAGGTTCCGATACAAAATTTTGCTTTGAATGCCCAGGGACAGGCCCAGATTACGGTCTCCGCAAACCCCGTACATTATTACGTTTTGCATGTGCGCCATAGCGCTACGGGAGCGTTTACACATGCCACGACCATGTCCCTGGGAACCAATAGCGTTACTGCGGTGCTGACAGAACCCCTCGCTGCTTATCCCGCGGAACAGTACCAGGTAACGGAACACCCCGTCGCTGCGCCCGCAGATACGGACGGAGACGGCTACAACGATATGGAGGAGTGGAATGACCTGCGCACGAAAAGCCCTTTCAATTCGGCGGCGCCCATTGATACCGGCGATGGCGTGGTTTACCTCCCCAACCGTGCGGCATTCGAGGCCCTCTCGTACAAAGATGCTCCGGGCGTACAGATTCCTGAATTACAAGGGCTTGAAGTGGTCAAGTTTTTTATATTAGACAAGGATTCGGACTATCCGCAACTGTATTTTCTCAACCAGGCCCACAACACGCATACCGATTTTGCCCACGCCATCGGCGCTGTCGGCAATCCGTCCCTGATGACGGGCTTACTGATTTACCACCCTAATATTGTGGCCTCGAACGGCGTTTTGGGAACTTACCGCTTTAATTTTCAGCCCCAAAATGTGCACGCATTCCGGTATGTTCAGAAAGTGGCGGAATTGCTCGCGGCCAATGTCCCGTTTTTGAAAAACAACCTTTGTTATTACCCTTACAAGCAAACATCCCTGCCCCTTTATTACCAGGAAAAAGCCCAATATGATGCCTCCCGGATCTGTGTCATGCTGGATGACGACATCTACGGCCAGGTCGATTACCTGGCCTTGCACATCGCCGAAGGCTACGGGCTTTTGCGCCATATCCCCCCGAATGAAGTGCCCGGTTCGAGGGACATCGTACTGTATGAGTCCCTGCCGAATGAACTACCCCGGGTGGGAGGCATCATCACCCTGGTCACTCAAACGCCCCTTTCGCACGTCAATCTGCGCGCCATCCAGGACGATTTGCCCAATGCTTTTATCCGCGACGCGCTGCAAAAACCCCACATCCATGCGCTTTTAGACAAATACGTTTATTACAGGGCTGCACAGGATACGTTCTTCATCCGGGAAGCCGGGCGGCAGGAAGTGGATGATTTTTATGCATCGCGGCGACCCACTGAGGCCTTGGTACTTGTCCGCGACCTGTCGCAGACCCGCATTATGCCGCTCGACAGTATTTCCTTTGAATCTTCAGCCAGTTTTGGCGTGAAATGCGCCAATGTCGCCACTATGCGCACTTTCGGGTTTCCCGACGGTACCATACCTGACGGATTTGGTATCCCGTTCTATTTTTATGATGCCTTCATGCAATACAACGGCTTTTATGCCCAGGCGCAGGAGATGCTGAATACACCCGGTTTTCAGTCGGATTTTGAACTACAGCAGGAGATGCTGGATGATTTCAGAAAAAAAATAAAAGAAGGATCCATGCCCCCCTGGATGATGGATGCCCTGGGACAGATGCAGCAGTCATTTCCGCCGGGCAGTTCGATCCGTTGCCGGTCCAGTACGAACAATGAGGATTTGCCCGGCTTCAGCGGGGCCGGACTATATGACTCCAAAACGCAACACGCCCATGAAGGGCATATTGCCAAGAGCATCCGGCAGATTTATGCAAGTATATGGAATTTTCGGGCCTTTGATGAGCGCGAATTTTACCGGGTCGATCATTTCAAGGCGGCTATGGGCGTACTGGTACATTTGAATTTTGAAGGCGAACGGGCCAACGGCGTGGGCGTCAGCACAGACCCCATTTATCAATCGGAAGGAACGTATTACCTGAACACCCAGATCGGGGAAAACCTCGTGACCAATCCGGATGCGCTGTCCGTGCCCGAAGAAATCCTATTGGACGCTCCTTACACCGGAGGCCCGGGCTATGCTCTCATGCAGCCTTCCAATCAGGTACATCCCGACTCGCTGATTCTGCAAGAAACGTATCTGGATCAGATGCGGGACTATTTGACTACCATCCATGACCGGTTTCAGGTACTCTACCAGGCTGCCGGCGCTGCCGGTTTCGCTATGGAAATTGAGTATAAAATAACAGCCACCGGTCAATTAGGCATCAAACAGGCTCGCCCCTGGGCAGCGTTTTGGGCAGGCGTCGAGCCGGACCCTAACCCGGGCGATTCAACAGTGATCGCTATTTGTCCTAATCCGTTCAGCCAGTTTATCCGGATCAAAGGACAAACAGGCGCTGCAATGGACATTCGCATTTTTAATATGCAGGGACAGATGCTGCGGCATGAAATGCATTATCCGGAAGCAAATAACATTGAAATTCCTGCAAATGAACTCCCGAAAGGCGCGTATGTCGTGCAGGTTTTTGATAAAACAAATGATCGCAGATTTGCAAAAATCGTGGTGAAATAAGTTGCCTGTTTTTGGGTTTGCAAAAAATTTTGTGCACTCCACCAAAATCTATACATTTGGCCATCTTCTGACACTATCCACTGCATGTTTTGTGAGATGAACCCATCTCAAAATAATCGCTGCAAAATTCTTCGCCCTGCCTGTTTCCGGTTTTTAAGCGTCGCTTCATCGTTATTTCGATACCAAAGAAAGGAACCATGAACGAGATATATTTCTACAGAGACCTTCAACCGCTGGAACTTGACATCACCAGGATTTTCCATCCGCACAATTTTTCTGATATTCCTTCAGACTGGTTTGTAATAATTTCCGATATAAAAAATTCTACGGCGGCGGTTCAAGCCGGAAAACAAAACGATGTAAATCTGGTAGCAGCGGGCAGCCTGATCGCCGTGCTGAATGTGGCGAAGGAAAGAGATGTGGAAATTCCTTTCTTTTTCGGCGGAGACGGCAGCACCTTTCTGGCGCCCGAACCATTGGTACAGGATTTATTGACCCAACTGGCCCTGCATAATGCCAATGCTATCAGGAATTTTGGTCTGGAAATGCACATCGGAAGCATTTCTATTCCCGAAGTGGTAGCATCCGGTCATTTTATTAAAATTGCCAAAGTCAAACACGGGAGCGGTTTTAATAAAGCATTTGCCCTGGGCGACGGGCTGAAATACGCCGAACAGGTGGTAAAAAGTGCTACCCTCAAAACGAACGGGCAACACGATGCCCCGGGTGAATTAAACATGAACGGGCTGGAATGCCGCTGGGACAAGGTAAAGCCCCCGAAAGAAGAGAATGAAATAGCCTGTTATTTGATTGAAACGACCGATCCGGCCCGGCAATTGGAGGTGTATCGCAAGGTGCTGCTGAAAACAGAGGAAATTTACGGAACGATGGATCAGCGACACCCGCTTTCGGTAAAAAGATTGAGACTCCTTTTGCGATTCAAAAAAGTCAAAAAGGAGATGTTGGCTAAGTTTGGCCGCTGGAAGTTCCGGTATTTTGCCATTAACTATTTAGAGACCCTGTTCAGCCATTTTTGGATTATTTATAACTGGAAAATCCGAAACATCCGCGGTCGGCAATATCTGAGCCAATTGGTAGCTGGCGCAGACACTTTAACCATCGACGGACGCATAATCACCATTATTTCCGGCAGGAAGGAAATGCGGGTACAATTTCTGAAGTATCTTGAAAGCCAGGAAATAGCAGGCCATTTGATCTATGGCCACCATATTGACAAGGAAAGTCTGATGACTTGCTATATCGAAAACCGCGATGCCAAACACATACATTTTGTAGACGGATCGGACGGCGGGTACACCGAAGCATCCAAAGAATTAAAACAGAAAATTAAGTAGGCGTGCAAAATTTAATACTAAATCTTCTGTAACTCATTGATTTGCATTGCTTTTTGCCCGTTGCAATTTTGCCTTTTACTTAAAGTGCCTTAACCCTTTGCCACATGAGTCAATATCAGCATACACTGCAGCAGGTCGAAGCCTATTTGGAATCCTTGTCGGAGTCGAATAACCATCCCGGATTATATTACCATCATGCCGGACACATCCGCGACGTCATTGCCGCTGCCCTGCAGATCGCCAATCACTACCGGCTGGAAGAAAAAGAACTGTTCATTCTGATTACGGCGGCCTCATTTCACGACGCCGGCTACCTGACCGCAGTGCCACCGGGAAAACAAGAAGAAAAAAGCGCTGAAATGGCCGTTCAGTTCCTGGCGGGAAAAGACATCGAAACCGAAACCATTGAAGCCATACAAAAATGTATCCTGGCGACCGGCACGCACTCAAATCCGGCCACACTGTTAGAAAAGATCATAGCCGATGCAGATACCTTCTATTTGGGAGACGATGATTTTGCAGAAAAAAATAAATTGCTCCGCAAAGAAACGGAGGCGCTGAACCAGGAAGAAATCGGTAAAGAAGCATGGCGCAGAAGAACCATACAACAAATGGAAGCGCATCGTTATCATACAGATTACTGCCAGGCCTTGCTGTATGAAAAAAAATCGGAGAACCTGGGAAAATTGCGACTCAAGGAACTGGAAAAAGCCGGGCAGACCCTTGTTCCCGATAAAAACCAGGAGCCTTCTTCTGCCCTGATTCCGCAAGCTGCCCTGGGGAGCGTCGATATCAAAAAGGAAATACCGGAAACCAAAGAGGAAAAGAAAAAAGACAAACGTCCGGAAAGAGGGATCGAAACCGTATTTCGGACCACTTCCAGCAACAACCAGCAGCTCAGCAACCAGGCGGACAACAAAGCACATATCATGATCCAGGTAAACGCCATCGTGATATCAGTTTTGTTGAGTATCCTCTTGAGCAATAAAGGCACACCCAAAAACCTGACTGCCCCGATTATCGTATTGCTGATCGTCAATGTGGTGACCATCATCTTTGCTATGCTGGCAACCCGGCCCAATATCCCGACCGGAAGGTTTACCAACCAGGAAATCGATACAAAAAAAGTAAACCTGCTCTTCTTTGGCAATTTTTACAAAATGGGTCTCGACGAATACATGGACGGCATGTTAAAAATGATGGACGATTATGATTTTTTATACCGCAGCCTCATCCGCGATATTTATCACCAGGGCGTCGTTTTAGGAAAAAAATACCAGCTGTTGCGCTTGTCGTATAGCGTTTTTATGTACGGTCTGGTCATTTCCGTGCTCGCCTTTGTCGCCGTCTTTGTTACCCTTCAGTAGTAGTAAAATAGGTCTGCAAAATTAATTAGTACTAAATCTTCTGTAACCCATTGATTTACATTGCTTTTTGCCCTTTGCAATTTTGCCCTTTCACTTAGCAGAACATGAAAAACAAATTTTTCTTTTTGTCTTTCTTCGCCTGGATAGTTCTGGCGTCTTCCTGCGCCAGTTTTAAACGGCAATATTCCAAAGAGGCCGAAACATGGGAACAAACCGTTCCGCCATCCGAGGCGCTGCTCCGGCATACCATGTACCTCGTGGGCGACGCCGGCTATTCCACTTCTGCAGACGACATTGCGCCTGTTTTGAAGTATCTCCACTCCCGGCTGCCTGCCGAATCGAAAAACAGCTCTATCCTG
>JAYSZC010000606.1:0-3665 GCA_043738235.1 Lewinellaceae bacterium
CGTCCAACAATGAAACCTTTTTTAAAGCCACCATTTATAGCCGGGTATCCATTTTGATCTGGTTTGCACTTTTTGTTTTGATGGGCTGGACCAAACCCAACCTGCTGCTGTTCGCGGGAATTGATGTATTGGGCGCTTTCTGGACCTGGAGCGCGCTACGCAAATAAGACATTCATTTTTTCATTGGAAATTCAAGACTGAATCGTGAAATTTTTACGTCGAATCGTTGATACTGTCAAGCCCCATTTTTCCAAAGGCGGAAAATTTGAAAAACTGCATCCCGCCTTCGACGCACTGGAAACTTTTTTGTTTGTACCCGCTACAACCACCAAAGAGGGTGTACACGTACGCGATGCCATCGACCTGAAGCGCACCATGGTGACGGTTATTATCGCCATGATACCGACGGTACTTTTTGGCATGTGGAATACCGGCTACCAGCACCACCTGGCTTATGGTATGGAGGTTTCCATCATGGACAATTTCATGTTCGGTTTCTGGAAAGTGCTGCCCATTATCATCGTGTCGTATGCGGTGGGGCTGGGTGTGGAGTTTGTTTTTGCCGTCACCAAAGGCCACTCGATCAGTGAAGGATATTTAGTTACCGGATTGCTGATACCGCTCACATTGCCTGTCACTATTCCTCTGTGGATGGTCGGACTGGCAGCGATATTTTGCACCTTAATAGGCAAGGAGATTTTCGGCGGCACAGGCATGAATTTTATGAATCCTGCACTGTTGGCCCGGGTTTTCCTGTTTTTCGCCTTTCCGGCCTATATGTCGGGCGATATTTGGACCGACCTTTCGCCCGAAGCGGGTCAGGCCATTGTAGATGCGTATTCCGGCGCCACCAACCTCGTCACTTTCGACGCCGACCAGAGCAAACTGCCTTCTGCCGCCGATATGTTTTGGGGATTTGAACAAGGCAGTATCGGAGAAACAAGCGTCGCGGCCTGTCTGATCGGGGCCTTTATCCTCATTGTCACCGGCATAGGCAGTTGGCAGATCATATTTTCCTGTTTTGCCGGAGCCTGGATTATGGGAGCGTTCCTGAACATCGTGGCGCCTGCCGACATGCCTACCCATGCCATGCACACCCCTGCCTATTACCATTGGCTCATGGGCGGTTTCGCATTCGGGGCCGTGTTTATGGCCACCGACCCGGTCAGTGCCGCGCAAACAGAAACAGGGAAATGGATATACGGGCTGCTGATCGGCGCTTTTACGGTCATTCTGCGGGTGTTCAATCCGGCCTACCCCGAAGGCGTCATGTTGAGTATTCTCCTGATGAATGTGTTTGCTTCCCTGATTGACCATATTGTAGTGGAACGACATATTAAACGACGACTCCGGCGAGCGAAGGAAAACGTGAGTCGTGAATCGTGAGTGGTGAGTCGTGAGTGGCATTCTGTTAGAAGAACAACCCAACTTACCTTATTCACGACTCACAACTCACGACTCACGATTCACAACTCACGATTCACGATTCACGATTCACGATTCACAACTCACGATCCGTGCATAGCAACCGATACACTTTCATCTACGCCATCATACTGTCCGTCATCACGGCAGTACTGCTTGCATTCGCTGCGGAAGGACTCAAACCGGCGCAGGCAGCAAACATCGCTTTAGACAAAAAAACAAGTATCCTTCGCTCCGTGCGATATGACGGCACCGAACGCGCGGCTATTGAAAAATTGTATGCGGCCGGCGTACGGGAACTTGTTGTAAATGCAAAAGGAGAAGAACTCAGCGGCATCGATGCTTTTGCTGTCATCCTGAAAAATGAACTGGCAAAACCTGTGGAAGAACGCCAACTTCCGCTGTATATTTATACCGGAGAAGACGGTAAAAAGCGCTACGTCATTCCGATGCAGGGTGTGGGTTTGTGGGGCCCGATCTGGGGCTATATCAGTTTGGAAGAGGACTTTAACATGGTGTACGGAGCGTTTTTCGACCACAAATCGGAAACGCCGGGTTTAGGCGCTGAAATCTCGGAAAGACCGTTTCAAATGCAATTTCAAGGCAAAAAGATTTTGGATGCCGATCATAACTTTGTATCCGTACACGTCGTGAAAAAAGCCGCCAAAACAGCTGTCGGCCCCGAACACCGCGTGGATGGCATTTCCGGCGGCACCATTACCTCAACCGGCACGGACAACATGCTGCGGAAATGTGTAGAACCGTATTTGGGGTATTTTGGAAAAATAAAGAAATAACGTTAAACAGCTTCACTATGAGCATAGAAACGACCACTTCACCTGAAGTCCAAAAAGAACCGCTGTTCTCCAAAAAGAACCGCAAGGTACTGACCGACCCGCTGGACGACATCAATCCCGTGACGGTACAAATCCTGGGCGTTTGTTCCGCATTAGCCGTGACAACCCAGATAAAACCGGCGATCATCATGGCCCTCGGCGTGACGGTGGTGACTGCTTTTTCCAACCTGATCATTGCGCTCATCCGCGATTCCATCCCCGGGCGGATCCGCATGATCGTGCAGCTGGTCATTGTAGCGTTGCTGGTGACCATTGTCGACCAGTTGCTCAAAGCCTATATGTTCGATGTGAGTAAAAAACTCTCCGTATTCGTCGGGCTGATCATCACGAATTGTATCGTCATGGGCCGTCTGGAGGCTTATGCCATGTCGCAAAAACCCTGGCCTTCCTTCCTCGACGGCATCGGCAACGGATTGGGTTATGGAATGATACTGGTCGTAGTTGCCGTATTCCGCGAATTGTTCGGCTCCGGTTCCTTGCTGGGTTTCAAAATTGTTCCGCAATGGATGTACGATGCGGGCTATGTCAACAACGGACTCATGATGCTGCCCCCGGCGGCGCTGTTTATTATCGGTATTTTAATCTGGTTGCAACGAAGTAGAAATCGAAAACTGATCAATGCTTCTTAAGCAAGTGTGCAAAATTAGTTTTGATTAAGTTTTTTGTAAATGCTTGATTATCAACACTGATAACCAATAACTAATAACGGATAACTACTTATGGAACATCTTCTCAATTTGCTGATAAAGTCCATTTTCGTTGAAAACGTGATTTTCGCGTTTTTCCTCGGCATGTGTTCTTATCTGGCTGTTTCCAAAAAGGTAAAAACGGCATTCGGTCTCGGCGTCGCGGTTATTTTTGTGATGGTTCTCACGACGCCCCTCAATTACCTGATTTTAGCATATATGCTGCAGGAAGGCGCCCTGGGTTGGATACATCCTTCTCTGGCAACGGTAGACCTCACTTTTTTAGGGTTTATTCTTTTTATTTCCACGATTGCCGGAGCGGTGCAGTTGGTGGAAATGGTGGTCGAAAAATTTGCCCCTACCCTGTACAACGCCTTGGGTATTTTCCTGCCGCTCATTACGGTCAATTGCTCTATCCTGGGCGCATCCTTGTTTATGCAGGAAAGGGAATACAATTTTGCGGAAACAGCCGTATTTTCGGTCGGAGCGGGAACCGGTTTTTTTCTTGCGATCGTGTTACTCGCTGCGATCCGCGAGCGTTTGCAGTATTCCAAAATACCGGAACCCCTGCAAGGTCTGGGTATTGCCATGATTATCACGGGACTCATGGGTATGGCGTTTTTGAGTTTTTCGGGTATTCAGTTGTGAATATGGTTTGAAAGTTGGATGGTTTGAAGGTTTGAGGTGGTAACCTAAA
>JAYSZC010000607.1:0-9634 GCA_043738235.1 Lewinellaceae bacterium
CCTACTTTTGCCGCTCCTTCATTGCAATCCACCCGGTGAAAAAATACAACAATGGCAAAAAAAAATATTCCTGCCAAACAGACCTATAAGACTACTGCACGACCTGTCCAGGCCGCTAAAAAACCTGCATCCAGCGTCGTGGAACGCGGTTGGTTGCGCTACGGCTTTATCGTGCTGGCAATTACGGCAGCCTGTTATTTCCCTTCTTTGTCCAATCAACTGGTCAATTGGGACGACGATCCGAATATTGTTGAAAACCCGAATATCGAACAGGTCGGACAAGGAATCAGTTGGCCCGAAACCGTCCGCAATATTTTTGACATCGATAAAGGGAATGTCATCGGCAACTACAATCCCCTGCCGATCCTGACTTTTGCCGTGGAAAAGTCGCTGGCGGGCAATAAAATCAGTCCGCGGCTGATACATACCACCAATCTTGTGCTGCATTTGGCTACCGTCTGGATGGTGATGCTGTTGCTGTTCCGAATGGGCTTGAGCAACTGGGGCGTTCTGGCCGGCGGTCTGCTGTTCGGGATTCACCCGATGCGTGTGGAATCGGTCGCCTGGGCCACCGAACGCAAGGACGTTTTGTTTGCCGTGTTCTTTTTTGCCGCGCTGGCGCTGTACGACCGCTGGGTAAAACGCGAAAAAACGGGCGAATCCCGCATCGGTTTATACCTCGGAATGCTGCTTTTCGCCTTGTTGTCGGGTTTTTCAAAAGTGCAGGCCGTTACCCTTCCGCTCTCCATGCTGGCCCTCGACTACTGGTATCGCCGCCCGATCAATTTTAAACTGATCTGGGAAAAAACGCCCTTTTGGGGCATTTCCCTGATGATTGGTTTGATCAATTTGTACACCCTCAAACAACAGGGTTCTACCGACGATGAGATCACGAATTTTACGTTCCTGGACCGGCTTTGTATCGGCGCGTACTCATTTTGTGTGTACCTGTTCAAGTTGTTTGTACCGTATCCTATGTCGCCGCTGTATCCGTATCCGAAGCCGCTGCCCATCTGGGTGTACCTGTCGCCAATTCTGTTTTTTGCCGTGTGGTACGGCGTCTGGCGCTTCTGGAAAGCCGATCGCCGCATCTGGGTATTCGGCATATTGTTTTTCTTTTTCAACGTGATGTTCCTCTTGCAGGTGCTGGGCGCAGGTCAGGGCTACCTCGCCGACCGCTTTACGTATGTGCCTTATTTCGGCCTTTTTGCCATCGCTGCCTGGTATTTTCAAGAAAATTACGCTATCCCGGCACGGCGATTTGCCATGCAGGCCACGCTCGGCGTACTGACCGTTATTTACGCCGTATGGACGGTCAATCAAATCGGAATATGGAAAGACGGCGCTGCCCTGTGGACGCACGTCATCAAATTTGAAGGCAAAACCAATTCTTTGCCTTACTGGAACAGGGGACAGTTCTACCGCGAACAGGGCAATTTCGACGCCGCCTTGAAAGACTATAACCAGGGCGTTGCTATCGAACCGACGAGCGGAGAATTGCTCAACAGCCGTGGCAAAACCTATTTCGATATGGCCATGTCCGGCAATTTCCAGCAACAGGCGCCCCAATTGCTCGCCAATGCTTTGAAAGATTACACTACTGCGCTCAACAGCGCCCGTATGAAAGATAAAACCAGGTCGGAAGTGCTGATCAATCGCGGAGCAGCGGAAGGCGCCCGGCAAAATTTCGACCAGTCTATTATCGACCTCACGGAAGGTTTGCGGATCGACCCTGAAAATAAAAACGGCTATTTCAACCGCTCGATTGCCTACTACACCACCCGGCAATACGACAAAGCATTGGCCGATTATACTTCCTACCTGAAACTCGATCCCTTTAACGGCAATGTTTGGTACGAACGCGGGATGGTTTTACGCAGTATGAATCGAAACGAGGAAGCCATTGAATCGCTCAACAAAGCTATACAACTTACGCCCATGCTCCATGTTGCCTACATAGAACGCGCCCGCGCTTACGCCCAATCGGGCAACAAAGCGGCGGCCCAGAAAGACTATCTGCAGGCGCAAAAAGCGGGGCTGCAACTGGAAGCGATGGATCAGCAACTGATGCAGAAGTGAGAGAAGTGAGAGGTGAGAAGTGAGAGACATCCCGCTTGGCAGGGTTTATGTTTTTGAGATGCGTATTTCAGGCCTGTAATTACAAAGCCCCTTTTACACACCTGCTTATTTGTAAATATTTGATTATTAATTAATTACAGGCCTGAAATACACATCCCAAAAACATAAACCCTGCCAAGCGGGATGTCTCTCACTTCTCACTTCTCACTTCTCACCTCTCACCTCTCACTTCTCACCTCTCACTTCTAACAACATGGATCATTCGATAACAAATAATGAAGTGGCCCGCAATCCGGATGGGCTGCTCGCCGAACAAATTTACCGGCAACTGCTGGAGGCGAAATTGATCTCCGGGGAGGGGAGGGCCGCTTTTATAACCAGCCTGGGCCAGGGAACGCTGAAAGAAGGCAACTGGAAAATCGCCCTGGAACAGGTACTCCATACACAACCGATGCCAGATGAAACTTCAGAAACTTGAACTGAACGCCTTTCGCGGGGCCACACAGCCTTTGAGCCTGGAGTTTGATCCCGCCAAACGCATCACCCTGATTTTCGGTGAAAACGGTACCGGGAAATCAAGTATTTCCGATGCGCTCATTTGCCTGTGTACCTCGGATCATGGTTCGCTCGACGATATTTCCGGCGCTGACAAAAGTTACCTCCTTGCTGCCGGTAGTCAGCCGAATGATCTGCTAATCAGGCTTCACACGGATCAGGGCCAGTTTTCAGCCGCTATGGCCGGTAAAAAAATCGTTCATAAACAAAGTGCCGAACCGCCTGCCCTGCGCCACCTGCGGCGCAGCAGCGTGGTCGACCTGGCTACGGCAGCCCCAGCCAAACGATACGAACAACTGGCCGCGTATTTCGATCTCTCGGGTATTGTCAAAAGTGAAACCGCCCTGCGTGATCTCCTGCGGAATACCCGCCTCGAAGCGGATCGAATCACGCGTACCTTGGAAGCGGTGGAACAAATCCTCGACGCTACCTGGAAAAACGAGGGATCGCCCCACGACAACTGGGAACAATGGGCAGACACAGAACTTCAAAAAGACTTCAGTGCCGAATATAACAAACTGACCGAGATCCGCGCCGCCATTGATGCCTGGCGCCGCGCCAGAATTGCCCATGAAAAACTACAGGAAACACAGGAAGAGGGCCGGCAAGCCGCCGACATCAGAAAACAAGCCGAACGTTTGCTCGACGAACAGTACGCCGCTACCGCGCAAGCGCCGGCCTTGCTGCCTTTATTGGAAGAAGCCCGGCAATACCTCTCCGCCGAACATACGGATGATCATATCTGCCCTGTCTGTAAGCAGCCTGCCGACCACGCGCACTTATTGATGGAATTACAAACGCGCCTGACACACATGAATGCCCTGCGCGAAGCCTCGCAGGCTGCTTCGGCTGCGCGTACGGAACATGAGCGCCTGCAAACCCTTTGGCAGGGAAACCTGGAATCGCTGCATGCGGATGTGCTGAAATTTGCCGCCGCCATGAACAGGCTGGAGAATGCGCCGCTACTGACGGACACTATATCGGCACTTCAAAACAATGAACTCCTGCCCCGAAAACGCGCGGAACTATTTGCCGCATCTGTTGATACCTTGCATCATTTTCTGACAGGAAAAACAGTCGAATCGGACAACATCAGTAAAGCGCTCGATCAATACGGGCTGATCCGGGAAAACTGGAATGCCATCATGGAAAACCGCAGTGCTGCCAGGAAAAACACCGCCCTGCTGACAGCGGCTGGAGCGGCGCTCCACGTTGTCGAATCTGCTCGGAAGGCCTATATCGAATCCGAACTGCTCGCTGTTTCTGAAGAAGTGGATGCGCTGTACCAGGTATTGCATCCGCAGGAAAACATCGGCGACGTACGCCTTTTCCTGAAAGAAAAGGGCAGGAATTCCCTGGAACTCACGGCCCGTTTTCACCACCACACGGACATTGCGCCGCAATCTCTGTATAGCGAATCGCACTTAGATACGCTGGCGCTTTGTATCTTCTTGGCACTCGCAAAACGCTACGGCAGCCCCGATACCATCCTGCTGATGGACGATGTACTCGGCGCTTGCGACGAAGCGCACCTGGATCGTTTTATTCGATTGCTACAGGATCAGGCGGCGCACTTCGCTCATATTATTGTAACCACCCACTACCGCCCCTGGCGCGACCGCTACCGGCAACAAGAGGACATTCACCTGATCGAGTTACTTCCGTGGACGCCGGAAAGCGGGATTCGGTATTGAATCACAACTTATTCTTCATCACCAGCACCTCCAGCGCTTTTTGCCTCGCCAGGTTTTTCTTTAAGCGCGGCGCCGGCGCGTTTGTATGAAGTGGGCAGGAACGATAAAGCAAGGCGGAGCACCAAACGCATCGCTTAAAGCATGCTTCACACACGATATGTTATATGCATTGGATTACATAAATTTTTAATCAAAGGCCCCTTTGTCCAGTGCTCCTCTATGGCTTGAATAAATTCTGAACGAATAATTTTTGCCCTTTGTTTTAGATAGCCAGTTTCTTCCAGTCTAAGGTATAATCCTTCTACCGGTCCATCGTAAAATTTTGATGGATTGTTTATTAATCTCAAAAGTTCAGATGTAGTAATAATGCCACTAAAAACCAACGGTATAGGCGAGATATCGCAATCCTTAAAAACCTCATTCCTACTGTTTACAGATAAAAACCGATTGACATGGCGGTCGAAAATATCAAATCCCAAGAACCAATCATCTAGTTCGGTGTAATGTATGGAATGCTTAACGTAGCACCACTCTCCAAAAAGTATGTATTGCTGTGCAAGTTTCCTTTTTAATAAATCAAATCGTTGATAACCCCATTCCCATATAGGTTCAAATTGAGGATGATCCCCAGGCTTGATATAATTACCCCGGTTTTGAAACTGAATATCACCTTTTTCATTGAAAGAGATACCAATATTGGCGCCATCGACTTTTTCTTCAACAATAATCGGCTGGGCAAGGAATTCCATTTCTTCTGCATTTGACATCATCTTGTCATCCCGAATATAGGCTCCTGGAAGCACAAATAAATGTGGTGTGCGGGGAAATTTAAAGAATTCCATTTCAACCCATTTTATGTTGGTAAATTTCTTGAAGTTCCTGATAACAAAGAAATTCTACTTCAATGCCTTCTTCCCGTAGCGCTGTTACCCAGCCAATCCATTTGCTGTCTGCAGCTTGCGCGATAGGCGCCGCTCCTTGAAAGGCTTTCGCCAATGCAATAAATTTCTTGTCCGAATTATCTATACCGATAATATTTAAAGATTCAGGGAATTCCACAAAGTCATATTCAGAGGGCGGTTGCGGGGTGATGTTAACTTGCTTTACCCGGTTTGGATTAGTTTGGTTAGTCAAGACCCAATTCAAAAAAAGATCACCTACTTTAGCCTGCCCCTTGGATTTTAGTTTTTTTTGGTATTCTGTGATAATCAAATACATATCATCAATAACAACCTTCAATTCACCAAGTTTAAAACCTTGGATAAATATAGTACAAGCGTCGACACAATCATCGGTCATATCTGAAACGCCATTTGCTACCAAGGGAACATTGGTATCAACAATATATTCGTTCATACTTGAAGTCTTTTTTTGCGTTCAATAGCTCTTAGTGTCATAGCTGTAACATCCTCAAAATCATCGCCGAAGAAATTTTCCGGCCAATTGGAAATATTGCCATATTTGTCAATCTGAAGCGCTTCTATTTTTGATACACCTTTTTTTTGACTTACAAAATAAATTGCTACATCTTCGGGTTGCAGCTCTTCTTCGGCAATCCGCCGCTGCACGCGACGGATTAAATGTTCTGAGTGCGACTCTACAATCAGTTGAGTATTGCGCGGCGCTCCGTTTTCCCGAGCATATATGGCTTCGACTAAAAGATCGGCCAGGTGAGATTGCACGGATGGATGCAAGTGAATTTCCGGTTGTTCAAAAAGGATGGTTGAGTTGGCCGGTACATAAAAACATTGCACTATTACCGGCAGTACCTGCGAAATGCCGAAACCCACGTCAGTAATTAACACCTCCGAGGCGCCTGCTTGGACGCGGATGCGTACTTCATACTCTTTGCGACCTTTTGCAATCGGCGCCACGCGGAATTCTTCAATCAATCCCATCTTTTTCAGCCATCGAGCAATAAGTACCTGAAACCGTTCAGCCCGCTTGTGCTTTCCTCTCGATATACTTCGTTCAGCTGCGGCCAACATAGCATTGACGGCTAAACGCCCCTGAGGTCCAACATCAGGTGGTGTCTCACCTGAAAATTGATAAAATCGCTCGGGATGTTCCCGAAGCGGACCTACATAGTAAAGAGATTTAAAAAGATTCTTTATTGATAAAGATAAATCCGGCAAAAAACCAGTATTCTGAAAATTCGCTACTGCTTCATTGGGAAAGCCAAAAAAGTTCTCTGGGTTTGGTAATGTCCAGTTTCGGCCTACAGATCGTTTTAAGGTGTATTTTTCTGATTTAATCTCATATTTATTTTTTGAATTCTCTTCTGACTCCAACAATAATTTGAAATCAATAGAGCGATTTCCATTATGACTACTGTGAAGTGGTAAAGAACTTAAATTATACTGTAAATGCCGTAATTGCAATTGCATAGTTCGTTTATCGAAACCAATCGCAGCATCAAATGTCTCAAGGTCAAAAGGCCCATATTTTTCATTCGAAACAGCATCAGAGAAATTCAAGGGTACATCTGGTTGGAATTGCAACGAGAATTTAAAAACGCGCTGCTGTTCATGCCGGTGAACGACATCCTGCCAAGAGCCTAAATCGACCAATGAATCCTTATCACCCAAATGCAACACCCGTAGCCGGTCATAAGACTCCACCGTCTGTTTAAGCATCAACAAAAATTGTGGAATGCTGGATTTTCCAGAGCTATTGTTCCCACAGATAATAGTCAGGGGGGCCAGGCGAATAGGGCCGGAGGCCTCCCATGACTTAAAGTTCTCAATACTAATTTGTGTAATCATGCCATGTTTTGTACAAGACACAAAGATAATAGATTTCGTGTTCTTCGCCTTAGTGTTACTGTTTACCCCAACCTTTCCTCCACCCCGTCCTTCCATACCACAAACCCCTTCTTACCTTCCGAATAATCATGCACGATCCGGCTAAAACCTTCCGGTTGCGTATCCAGAAAATATTGCCGCCCGTGTTGTCGGATGATATTCAGGTCTTGGTCAATCCGCTTGAGTGTCTCTCGCAGCACTTGTTTGTCCTTGGGGGTATGCCAGATATAAGTCGCTTCTTCCGTGTCTAAAGTTTCCAGGACGATGTGGAATTGTTCGTCGCCGGCCAGGAGGAATACAAAGGAGAAAGGTGACAACACAAAGCGGAGTTTCAGAATGGTATGTTCGTGGCGCGCTGCCAGATAACGCAACTGCCGGTAGTGCTTTGCCTGCTCGTCTTTTAAAACGGCTTCCAGTAATTCTTCTCCTGAATCGTACAAGGATGAATTATTGCCGGCAGCATTTTGCAGTTGTTCTACATCGAGGAGTTTGGAGCTTTCCTGGGGTGGAATCTGCCGACCAACCATTTCTTTTTGCACAAACCGGAACTTTACACTTTCTATGGTTTCTTGATTGATTTTCGCCAGATCGGCAGAATTGGCCAACTGCGACACCAGCATGCCGTTTTGGAATTCGGCATATATGTCGACAGTGATATATTTAGAATGCAGCACCTTAGCGAAGTACGGTTTTAGTACATCGAATTCCGGTCGCATGTGGAGATGTTCTATTTCAAATGGAAGGTCGATCTTGTATTTTGCGACATAATAAGTAAAGCCGATGCCTCCGTATTGAAAATCAATCAGTTCAAAAGGCAGTTTTATCTTTTCTTCCAGCACAAACACGTCGTCTTTGGGGATAATTTCATCATCTACCGGCTCATGGAACAAGGTTGCCTGCCTGTCAATCTTGCGGTAATAGACATTCCGTTTGAGGAAAAGCCGGTGCAAGTATTCAATTTTCCGATCGTGGTAATCATAAATCACTGGTGCGAGTTCGCCGCGTTGTACCCGACCGATATACTGAATCAGTTTACCTTCGAAAGAAAAGGGATAGACCAGAAACAGGCAAGTCGCATTGCTCAGGTCTGTGCCCTCGCCGAAGAACTGCCCGGTCGTGAGCAGCGCCTGATAATTGCCTTCGTTCAAGATTTCCCATTTCGCCTTTCGGGCGCTCTCGGAGTCCTCTCCGCTCAGGGTGATCACTTCAAAGGATTGTTTCAAGTATTGGTGTAAAACGTCGATATGTTCCTTTCTTTCTGTGATGATAACCGCTTTGTGGCCGGCATCCAACTCGTGTTTTATATCATTCAAAATGAGCCGGTTACGCGCGGAATCATGCACCAATACCTTCGATAGCGTTTCAAATTTATCGGTTTTGGCATTGAACGGAACATCGAGTTGTGTTTCCCGTACGATGATCTTTGCCGTTCGGTGTGCGCCGAGTTCTTGTGGCGTGATTTCTGTCAGTATTTCGCCCAAATGGATAAAAATCAACTTGCCGTCATTGTATTTGCGGAAGGGAGTAGCAGTCAGTCCGTAGAGATAAAAGGTATGTAATTGATCAATGGTATCCCGGAATGTCTCGGCAGGAACATGATGACATTCATCGACCAGGATAGTGCCGAATGCTTTTTTGAGTTCGCTTCCTTCGGGTTTTTCCAGCGCCTTTGTCAGGCTTTGAATCGTGGCTACCGTTACTTTTTTGCCTGCTTTGTACTTCCCTTGTCCGATCTGCCCGATGTCACTTTTCGGTATCCCCAGAAAGCCTTGAATACGTTCCATCCATTGCTCTACCAGTTGTTTTCGGTGTACGAGGATAAGAGCAGGTTGCTGTTTATCGGCGATGATTTTTAGTCCGATAACTGTTTTGCCCGAGCCTGGTGGCGCAACGATCACGCCCATATCTTTTTTTGACGCTGCTTCGACAGCCGGATGTTGATGTGTTCTCAAGTGAATATCGCAGGAGAAAGCAGCAGGCGCCAACCTTTTCCGGGCATCCTGAAAGGCATAGTTCAATTTCTGCTCCCGGCAAAACCGGACGATCTTGCCAACAGCGCCCCTTGGAACAATCACCTCATTGTCCGTCTCCTTGATGCACTTGAAAAAACGCTCTGTTCCCCAAGTATTTTTGCCCGAATTCTTTTTGATGATAAAAGCGCTATTGGCAAAATTGAATTCCTCCTTCAGGAAATTTATCAACAGCATGGGCAAACCCGAACGGGACATGCGCACTTCGTTTGCTAAAACAATGGAGATTTTTCCAGACACATTGGTATTCGTCTGCTCCGATATTGCTGGAGATGTGTTTTGGAGTAAACTGTACAACTCATCCAGTTTTTCAATTTTCACCCGCTGAATAGTGTTCAAAAATGCCCATTGGTCGGAGTGGGGTATCAAATTATCCGGATCGACAAAACAACTGTTGCCTTTCTCCAAGGTGGGTTTGTACAACGGCAATGCGATCAAGTTGCCCAAACCTTTGCCGGAATGAAAATCCTGG
>JAYSZC010000608.1:0-3659 GCA_043738235.1 Lewinellaceae bacterium
GAAATTAGAGCGCTCCTACACCAAAGAGGAGATCATCGCCATGTACCTCAACCAGTTCAATTTTATCAACAACGCTTACGGAATCCACGCTGCCGCGGAGGTTTATTTTGGTAAAACGCCCGAAACGCTCAATATCCAGGAATCTGCGGTGCTGATCGGGATGCTGCAAAATCCGTCCCATTTTAATCCCAATCGCTTCCCCGACCGCACCATCCGCCGCCGCTGGATCGTGCTGGCGCAAATGCGTAACAATGAAGTGCTGACGGAAAACCAGTTTGACAGCTTGAAAGTGCTGCCGCTGGATATGAGCCGTTTCAAAAAAGTCAACTTTACGGACGACAAAGCCCCGTACCTCTGCTCGGAATTAAAAAAAGACCTCTATAAAATCCTCAACGAACCTGAATGCCGCCGCCCGGACGGCTCCAAATACGACATTTACAAAGACGGCTTGAAGATTTATACCACCATCGACCCGGTGTACCAGCAACACGCCGAAGCGGCGATGCAGGAACACATGAAAAAAACACAGGCGCGTTTTTTCCAGGTCTGGAAGAACAGAGACCCCTGGACTTTCCGAAGCGGCGATGCCGGCCCGGAAGAAATACAGATGCGGAAAGAATCGCTGTGGAGACTCGTCCGCGACGGCGACCGCTTCCAGATACTCTGGCCGAAGTATTTCGATGAATTGACGGAAACGGTTCAAAACCGCTACGATTTTACGCTGCGCGATATTGATATTGAACGGATGCTTCGGGAAGACAGTAAGGCGGGCGCCATCACTAAAATGCTGACAAACAGGGAAATAAGCATTGAGCAAGCGGCGGCTTACCGGAAAATACTATCCGGCAGAGAATGGTCTGAAATAAAAAGTCAATACAGCGCCCTGCGCGCTGCCGTGCAAAAACAATACGCCACTAAGGTGAAGATGAAGGTTTTTACCTGGAACAGCCCCAAGTTGGAAAAAGATACCGTCATGTCACCTATGGACAGCCTGCGGTACCACCGCATGTTCCTGCAAACGGGATTATTGGCGGTCGACCCCACTACGTCGGAAGTGAAAGCCTGGGTGGGCGGCGTCAATTTTAAACACTTTCAGTACGATCATATCCGTACCAACCGGCAAGTCGGTTCTACGTTCAAACCCTTTGTGTACGCCACGGCCATTGCGCAGCAGGGCATCAGTCCTTGTTTTGAGGTGTACGACCAGCCGGTGACAATCCCCGGCCGCTATCAGAATTTTGCCAATGTAACGGACTGGACGCCCAAAAACTCCACCGGCGTCTACTCCGGCGCGCGTATGAATTTGAAAGAAGCCCTGAAAAATTCCGTCAATTCCGTCAGCGCCTACCTGATGAAACAAATGGGCGATACGGAACCCGTGCGCGGCCTGTGTAACAATATGGGGATCGATTCTTCGCGCAACCGTATTCCAAAAGGTTCACCCTCTATCTCCCTCGGTGCAGCCGACCTGACGGTGTTGGAAATGACGGGCGCTTACGCCACTTTTGCCAATAAAGGCATGTACGGAATGCCGTTTGTCATCAAAAAAATTGAAGACAAAAACGGCCGGGTCATTTACCGTTCCCTGCCCGAAGAGCGGGTGGCGCTGCCCGCCAATGCCAACTACGTGATGACCCAGATGCTGAAATACAACGTACAGGGCGCACCGGGTATCAACACGCTCAAAAGCGACATCGGCGGCAAAACGGGTACCACCAACGATTATACGGATGGCTGGTTTATGGGCGTCACGCCGCGTCTGGTGGTGGGCACCTGGGTGGGTGGCGAAGACCGCTGGATTCGTTTTCTGAATATCGGCGACGGCCAGGGCGCACGGCTTGCACGGCCTATCGTGGCCGCTTTTTTCCAAAAATTAGAAAAAGACCCTAAGTCAGGCTACGATTTCAACGCCAAATTCCAGCGCCCTGCCGGCGATCTGGGTATCGAAATTAACTGCGCCGCTTATCAAAACGGCACGGGCGCCGGCCCTGTGGGCGACGAAGAGGAATTCGCTCCCGATATTTACGGCGACGAAGCGCCGGATGACAAAGGCCCAAGCGATCCAAAAAATCCCAAATCGCCGGCAAAAAAACCGGACGGGGGATTTGGGGATGAGTATGACCAATAAGGGGTGAGGTCTAAAGTTTCCTGATCTTCAAATTCTTAAACCACACCGGATCGCCGTGATCCTGCAGGGAAATATAGCCTTTGGTAATCAGGCCGAATTCAGGGGCAGGTACTTTTGGAAACTTACTGGCGGCGATCATATCCAGCCATTGTTGCGTGGGTTTGCCGTTTTGGAACATTTGAAATTCCACGACTTTGCGGTAATTCAGCCAGTGTTCCACCTTGCCTTTGTGGAATACGACGCGGGCGTGGTTCCATTGGCCGGCGGGTTTGACCGTTTCATATTTACATTCGATAAAATCATACAAATCGCCGGCGCGGTGCGTGGGAAACTTGCTGTCGGGATGGCAACTGTTGTCTAAAACCTGCATTTCAGGGCCGGTCATCCAGCCGTAGGTATACTTTTCGGGGGCCTCCAGCACGTGGTAATACACCCCCGAGTTGCCGCAAGCGCCAATTTTCCAGTCGAGTGCCAGTTCAAAATCTTCATATTGTTCAGCGGTGAGCAAGTCGCCACCGTCGGCAGTTTGCCAGCCGCCGGCAGGGTTGGGTTTGGCATCCAGGTGAATGGAATTATCCGAAATGATCCAGGATTTTCCGATGGTTTTTTTACCGTAGTTATGCCAGCCCTCGATACTTTTTCCGTCGAACAGCAAGGCCCAGCCTTCTGCTTTCTCCCTGTCTGTCAGGATGTTATCGACAACCTGTACGGGTGCGGGCCGGGGCAGAACGGCGCCGTTGTCATTGGCAGGAATAGCATTCATGGTGTACCAGGCTTCGGAAGTCCACAAGCCGTGGCCGTATTCGCTGGCCGGCAAATTGCGCAGCCGGAGATGTACCAGATGCCCGGGTTGGATGCCAGGAATTTCCAGAAACACTTTCATCCGGTCGGCGGAAACGCTGGCAGAACGCACGATCAGTTCTGTTTCGTCCATTTTAGGCCCGCCGTAATTGTTGGTAGGTTTGTACCACCATTGATGTACGTTGAATTGGGCGGGATCCCAACCGTCGCCGGGGCGCATCGGTTCGGTGAACTCGATTTCGACCCCGTTGGTTTTGGCGCGCACCGCCAGCATTTCAAATGCGGATTGTCCGTTGTATTTCATGCGTTGCAGGCCGTACCAGAGTTTGTCTTTCTGGCTCCAGTTGCCGGGGTTGCCGATCATACCGATGTACAGCGCTCCGTCGGGACCCCAGACCAGCCGGTGGGTGGCCCCCTCCAGACCCTGCGTGAAGCGGAACACACAACCCTGGTAATCGCCGTTTACTTTTTCCATAAATACGCGCTGCAAACCGCCGTAGCAGACGTCGCCGTGGATCAACTGGTTTTTATACGGGCCGTCGTTGAGCAATGCAGGCTGGGTGGGCGAGTTGCCGATATCGTCCTGCGGCAACCATACCACCGGTTGCTGGATGGGCAGTTGGGCCACGTTGGCGCTGTCTACGGCGTAGGAATTATAGAATGCACCCGGTTTTACATGCAGGATTTTGGACGAGGGTAGCCAGTCGCCCTGGTTGTCAGCGATAAAAAT
>JAYSZC010000609.1:0-3654 GCA_043738235.1 Lewinellaceae bacterium
CAACTTTCAAACTATCCAACATTCAACTTAAAAGAACACCGAAAATCCCACATCCATAGAGATGCCACTATTGGTATCTTTTGATTCGATGACTTCCCCGCCAAAGTTGTACGTATCCCTGGTAATGAAGGCTCCGTAACCCAGTCCGACATCAATCGAAAAGTGTTGGCTGGGGAAAATAGCCAGTCCTGCGCCGCCGCCGAAACGGCTCAGTTTGGTTGTATCATGGTCATCCTGCCCGAAAGCCGGCGTTTTGATGCTTCCCACAGCGCCGCTGCCGCTCACATAGATTTTTGATTTTGCACCTGCGGGTATGTAGTAACGAAGTTCCGGCCCTGCCATGAATAAATTGACCTTGTACTCTTCATCGCCTGCGCCCGGATTTTGATCCTTAATTTTTTGGCTCAGGACATTCAGGTTAAGGCCTACCGATAAATTGTCGATCACAAAATAATGGCCGCTGCCGCTCAGGCCGATGCTCGAGTAGCGGGCTTTGCTTTCCTCGCCGCCGGCTTCTGATTTCATCGTACCGAAGGAAATACCCAGGGCATTCGTGGGTGCTAATAAACTGTTAGCCTGTGTTAATTGCGGAGAGAAGCTGTGCAAACCCAGCATAAAAGAACCTTTGCTTGTTTGTGCCTGAATGGAGCAGATGCTCGTCAGTAGCATGACTGTTACCAGGATAGATACTTTTTTCATAATGGATGAATTTTTGTAAAAAGTGGTGAAAAAGATGTGTGCTTGTTGGCTTTAAGTAGGGCAAAATTCCGGCTGCTCGTTGCCATGAATCATAGCACAAATGTCCTGCGGCGCTGCGGCGCCGGAAACCCCGAAAATGGTGGTTTTTACAATATCACGGTTGTAACTGTAAGAGGGGAGAAAGGGACTGCGGTTTTCCGGGAGCCTTTTCTTTTTTGATAGTACAAAGGTCAGGCGCATATACCCCGGCCTTTCAGCGTCTTATACTTCTAATAAATATTTTTTTATTGAATATGATTAGTTTTCAGGAGCGCTTACTGCCCGGCTTTTTCAACACCCAAAACACCACCGCACCCAACACCAGCAATCCCAATCCCGGAAGCGCCTGGCCGGGCCTTTCCAGTAGGGTATTCAGCGCAAAAGCGGCCGAGATCAGCACAAAAACAAGCGGAACAACGGGGTAACCCCAGGCCCTGACCGGCCGATCGGTATCTTTTTGTTTGCGGCGCAATACAAATATCGCTGCGCCGGCCAATCCCATAAAGGCAATATCCAGGAAGGTGACAAAGGTGATGATCTGGTCAAAAAGTCCCCGGAAATACAATAATACCACCAAGGCCCACACGACCTGCACCAGCATGGCTACTACCGGGGTGCGCCAGCGGGGATGCACATAAGCGAGTTGCCGGAAAAAAATACCATCCTGCGCCATAGCGAAATAGATTCTCGGCGCCGACATAGTATAGATGCTGATGGTTCCGAAAATAGATAGCGCAATGGCCACGGCGACCGCTTTGCCACCCCAGGGCGCGAGTGTAGCGATGGCATCGCCGGCTATACGGGGCGAACCGGCAATGGTTTCGAGCGGAAGCAGGCGCAGGTAAGCCAGGTTGACCAACAGGTACATCGTTATCACGATCAACACGCCCAGAAACATTGCTTTCGGTACCGTGCGTGGCGCGTCGATGGCTTCCCCGGCCATATAGGAAGCGTGGTGCCAGCCACCCACGGAGAACAGCACCCCGATCAGGCCGGTAAGCATGGCCGTCGGGAGATGCGCCGGTATGTTTTCTGTCAGGGAGAAGTCGATCTGCACCCGATTCGGGTCGAAAAAGATAAATCCGGCGACAATGATGCCCCCGATAGCCAGCAATTTTAGCCCGGTGAACAGGTTGGAAAGGCCCTGGCTGACGTTTACGCCCAGGATATTGATGCCGGTGAGTGCAAGCATTGTCAGGGCGGCGATACCTGTTTTGGTTCCCTCGCCCATGTCGGGCGCGAATATTTTCATGTATTCGGCAAAAGCTACACACAATCCTGCCAGCGCTCCGGTATTGATGACCAGCAAAATGACCCAGCCGTACAGGAATCCGACCATCTCGCCGTATGCTTCTTTCAGGTAAATGTACACGCCGCCCGATCCGGGAAACATACCGCCTAACTCGCTGAATGTCAGCGCTCCGCTCAGTGCGATAACCCCGCCGAGCGCCCAGACGGCCAGCACCAGACTTGCATTCGGAACGACGCCGGCAATTTGCGCAGGCGTAACAAAAATGCCGGAACCTATACAAGAACCTACTGCGATCATGGTGAGGCCGTAGAGAGTAAGTTTCTTTTGAAGATGGGACATAGGTGCCGTAGCGGTTATTTAGGGAGCAAGTATACTTGTTTCAAACCAAAAAACATTAATCATTGAAAATTGCAATATACATGTTGTGATTTTCGACGATTAATGTATTTTTACAACATGATTAAGCGACTTTTAGAAGCTGAGATTCTCACAGACATGCGCTACTTTCCGGCGCTTGCCATTGTTGGACCCCGGCAATCGGGCAAGACCACTCTGGCAAAAATACTCATGGCTCAAACAGGGAAGCCTACTATTTATGTAGACCTTGAATCGGAGAGTGATACTTACCGCCTGCAAGACCCGGAGCCTTTTTTCCTGGCCAATGAAAACCATTGTATCATAATAGATGAGGTACAACTTATGCCACGGCTTTTCCCTTTACTGCGCTCGGTGATTGACCGGAATCGGGTACCGGGTCGTTTCATCTTGTTAGGCTCTGCTTCCCCCGAACTTATTCGCGGAGCATCGGAAAGTTTGTCAGGTCGCATCGCTTTTCATGAACTGTCACCGCTCAATACTGCGGAAGCAGCTTCCGGTGGTATATCCATGCGAGAACACTGGTTTCGAGGCGGCTTCCCTTTGGCTTCCCTTGCTCCGGATACTGATACTTCCAATAGATGGTTGGATCAATACTTTCGCTCATTTGTCGAACGTGACTTACGTATCTTGCTGAAGCAAGACATTGATCCGGAAAATATGCGTCGTTTCATGCTGATGATCAGCCATTTGCATGCACAAACACTGAATATAAGTCAAGTAGCGGGTTCGCTCGGCATTGCTACTTTGACTGCAAATCGCTATCTTGATTTGTTGCAGGGAGCGTTCTGGATACATCGCCTACAGCCGTGGTTTGTCAACCTTGGCAAACGTTTGATAAAAGCACCCAAACTGTATTTTCGCGACTCTGGTCTGTTGCATCGGTTGCAAGGAATAGCTCAACCGGACATATTACAGACGCATCCGTTATTGGGCGCGTCCTGGGAAGGATATGTGGTCGAACAAATTCGGTTAGCAACCTTGTTCCGCTGGCAATATTATTTCTATCGGACACATTCCGGCGCCGAATCTGATTTATACCTGATTTCACCGGAAGGCAAAACTTGGTGTGTTGAAATAAAGGCATCCAATACACCCGTCATTACCAAAGGCTTTTACCAAAGCATAGAGGATCTGAAGCCCGATTACAAATATGTCATCATTCCAGGTAACAATAAAGAAATGATAATCCGCAACGATGGGCTGCGAATCTGTTCACTGGTAGATTTTCTTACTTCCCTTTCTTCACGCCCCCACCCTTAAAGGACTTGCCTCTGTTACTCGGATTG
>JAYSZC010000610.1:0-3653 GCA_043738235.1 Lewinellaceae bacterium
GCGCCACACTTCAGCCTGCTATCAGCGCTCCTGGTACCTATAATTTAATCATTATCAACCAGAGCAACGGCTGCACTGCGACGGCTTCGGTCGTGGTAGGCGCCAACTATGATGCACCGGTTGTAACGGTTGCGCCCGGCGGGGTATTGAGTTGCTCAGTTGCTTCTGTTATCTTGAACGGGACAGGTAGCAGCACTGGTAATACTTTTACCTACGACTGGCTGACGCAAAACGGAAATGTTGTTTCGGGAGACAGTACCCTGCAACCAGTTATCAATGCAGTGGGCAGTTATACACTGGTTGTCACCAATACAGATAATGGGTGTACCACTACCGCCAGTACGACTGTTCAGGCGGATGCCGGTTTGCCCACAGCCAATGCAGGCGTCCCGGATACGCTGACCTGTACGGTGAACAGTGTATTAATCAATGCAAGCGCTTCCAGCCAGGGATCGCAATATTCATATTCCTGGGCCGGGCCGGACGATATGACCGGCGTTACCGGTTTGCAAGCGCTTGTGGACGAACCAGGCGAATATTTCCTGACGGTCACCAATATATCCAATGGCTGTACGGCGATTTCTACGGTAGTTATTGTGCAAGATGTATCATTACCGGTTGTGGAAGCCGGTCCGGTGGATGAACTGACCTGTACAAACACATCGATTGCGCTCGATGGCAGCGCATCCAGTGCCGGTTCACTTTTCCAGTATATGTGGGTTGCATCCAATGGCGGACAAATAGTATCCGGCGCTGATACGCCTGCCCCGTCCGTCGACGAACCCGGCACCTACCATTTATTGATTACCAATACTTTTAACAATTGCAGTGCAACCGACAGTGTGACCATTTCCCGTGATATCGCTTTGCCGGTAGTGGAAGCGGGGCCGCCCTCGACACTTACCTGTGTCATTCCATCCATCACATTGGCAGGTCAGGGTAGCACAGACACCTTGTTTACCTATAACTGGACTACTCCGGATGGCAATATTGCGGCAGGTGACAGCACTTTGAATCCGGTGGTGGATGCGCCAGGAACCTATCTCGTTGTGGTGACAAATATCTACAATGGTTGCACGGCTACGGATAATGTGCTCATTTTCAGGGATGCAAACGTGCCCGATGCCGTTGCGGAAGTAACAGGTGAATTGAACTGCGTGACCGGCTCTTTGCAATTGAGCGGCCTGAACTCTTCACAGGGCGCTACGATTGTGTACAGTTGGGAAACAAGCAACGGACATATCGTTTCTGGCGACAATACGCTGACGCCCCTTGTGGACGAACCGGGTCAATATACCCTGGAAGTGTTCAATACCGCCAATAGTTGCGTATCGCTTTCAACCGTTATAGTTAATGAAAACCTGAATGCTCCCGTTGCTCAGGCAGGCAGCCCGGCTATTCTTTCCTGCGCCAATCCGGTCATCACCCTCGATGGTTCCGCCAGTAGTGCCGGCAATCAGTACCTGTATCAGTGGAATACCCAGAATGGCAATATTTTGCTGGGCGACACCGGCTTGCAGCCGCAGGTGGATCAAAGCGGGTTTTATACGATTGTCGTAACCGACCAAAGTAATGGCTGCACCGCCGAAAGCACGGTGCAAATCCTGCTCGACCTAAACACGCCGGAAGCAGATGCGGGCGTTTCCCCGACCCTTACCTGTACGGTAACAAATTTGTTGCTCGACGGTAGCGACAGCAGTCTCGGCGCCCAGTTCTCTTACCAATGGAGTACCCAGGATGGACAAATTACAGCAGGAGAAACAACCCTCATGCCTGCTATAGGCGCACCGGGTACCTACACCCTGCTGGTGACGAATGTGGACAACGGCTGTATATCCGATGCGGTGGTGCTTGTCAATCAGGACATTGAACCGCCCTTAGCCGCAGCCGGATACGATTCGACGCTCACCTGCACCGTATTAAGCACAAACTTGCATATAACCGGCAGCAGTACCGGCGCCGGATTCGGTTATCAGTGGTCTACCCAGGCCGGGCAAATTCTGTCCGGCGCCGATACGGCTGTTCCATCTGTCGGAGCGCCCGGCGTCTATCAGTTGCAGGTGCTGAACTTGACCACGGGTTGTACCAACACGGCCATAGTTCTGGTGCCGGAGGATGTTGAGTTACCTACTTCGGCTTCCGCCGTTAGCGGTGAATTGACTTGCTCTGTACAAACACTGTCACTGAGTAATGATGGCAGTAGTGCCGGAACTCAGTTTGCTTATCAATGGACTACCACAAATGGAAATATTGTTTCCGGAGATACGGAACCCACCCCGGCAGTGGACGAACCGGGCATGTATAACCTGTTGGTAACCAACGCAATAAACGGCTGCACCAGTACTTCTGCTGTTGCGGTTCAGCAAAATATTACGCCACCTGTTGTCAATGCAAGCGTCAGCAATTTGTTGACTTGCATCGTTACAGAGATTCAGTTGCAAGGCAATGCAACGGGCGGTTCGCAAGGTGTTTCGTACGCCTGGGCCGGGCCGGGCATTGTCAGTGGAAGTAGTACCTCCAATCCGGATGTTAATTCGATTGGTTCATATACGCTGACAGCCACCGACTTGTATAACGGCTGTACTGCCTCGGATGCAGTGGTCGTCAGCAATGACATAGTGCCGCCCCTTGTTTTGATTGCAACGCCCGCCCAACTCAATTGTTACGTTTTGCAGACGAATTTGAGTGGAGCGGGCAGCAGCACAGGCGGGCAGTTTGTCTATACCTGGACTGGCCCCGGCATTGTATCGGGCGCCAACACACTCACGCCTGCGGTGAATCAACCCGGATCGTATAATTTATTGATTACCAACACTTCCAATGGTTGTGTTTCAAGTCAGGCTACCACGGTTGCACAGGATATACAGGCTCCGGTGGCACAGGCCGGCGGCGCTTTTGAACTAACCTGTTCCATTACACAAGGCGTGTTGAATACTGGCGGCTCCACTGGCGGAAACGGTATCAATTATGTTTGGAGTACTACGAATGGGCATATCGTTTCCGGCAGCAACAGTTCCACGCCGATCGTCGACGAGCCGGGTTTGTACGCATTGACCGTTATCAATGCCCAAACGGGATGTACCAATACCGCCGGCGTTTCGGTCACAGAAAACACCAATTACCCTTCCTCTTTAAATTTGAGCAGGGTGCTTCCCGCGTGTGGTGGGAAACCGGGTGAAGTAGTGATCGAAACCGTGAACGGTGGGGTAGGGCCATACCTTTATTCCATCGATGGCGGCGATAATTTTGTGACGGCCAATGCATTTGGCGAACTTGTGCCGGGCACATACACTATGGTAGTACAAGACATCAATGGTTGTGAATACGAGCAAATCCTCACTTTTCCGGTTCCGGTGGAGCCGCAGGTGTCTTTAAACCCGGAAATTAAATTGATTTTCGGACAAGATGCCAAACTGACGGCAACCCTCAATATTCCCCTGAATCAGGTAGATTCGATTATCTGGGAGCCGATGGAAACCTTGACGCTTACCAGTAAAATCAATGAAGTCATTGCCCGCCCGTTTAAGGATACGGAATACACCGTTCGGGTTATCAATATTGACGGTTGTGAATCTGTTGCCAGAGTCCTGGTTCGGGTGCAAGACCCGCAAATATGGGCGCCCAATATTTTCAGTCCCCATCGCCTGGATGGC
>JAYSZC010000611.1:0-3641 GCA_043738235.1 Lewinellaceae bacterium
AACACCTCAGCCCGGAAATGCTGGTGGAAGAACTCGATCATTGTTTTTCCAATTTCGACCGCATTATCGGCCAGTACCGCATTGAAAAAATTAAAACTATCGGCGATGCCTATCTCTGTGCCAGCGGCCTGTCCGATATGAACGCCAGCCCTTCGGACATCGTCCGGGCTGCCCTGGAAATCCAGGATTTCCTGCTGGCGCTCAAGGCCGAACGTTTGGATCGCGGCATGCCTTTCTTTGAAGCCCGGGTGGGAATCCATATCGGCCCCGTCGTGGCGGGGGTGGTGGGCGCCAAAAAATTTGCGTACGACATCTGGGGCGACACCGTCAATGTAGCAGCCCGCCTGGAGGAGTCCTGCGAACCCGGCCGTGTAAACGTCAGTGAAGATGTGTACGACTTTGCGCGCTACGAATTTGAGTGGAACCACCGGGGCAAAATAGCCGCCAAAAACAAGGGCATGATGGATATGTACTATGTGACGGCGGTAAAACAGTATTAAAGAACCCAACCATTTCAATATGGCTGAAAAAAAAATACTCATCATCGGCGCCACATCCGGCATTGGTTATGCACTGGCGGAAGCTTATGCCCGCGCAGGCTGCATAGTCGGCGCTACCGGGCGGCGGCAAGAGCAGTTGGAGGAGTTGAAGGCGACCGCGCCTGAACGGATTTTGATACGCAGGCACGACGTGACGGCAACCGACAACATCGCCGTTTTGGAGGAATTGATCTACGAAATGGGCGGCGTCGATGTGCTCGTTTATAATTCCGGCATCGGCATTTACAACAAAAAAATAGACTGGGAACCCGAACGCGATACCATTGCCGTCAATGTGAGCGGTTTTGCGGAAGTGGCGACCTGGGCGTATCGCTATTTCAGGCAGCGCGGCGGCGGACAGTTCGTCGGCGTTTCGTCTGTCGCTTCCGAACGCGGCGGTGGTACTGCCCCGTCTTACCACGCTTCCAAAGCCTTTATGTCCAATTTTATGGAAGGCCTGCGCCAGAAAGCCTTCCACGACAAGAAAAAGGTTTTTATCACCGATATCCGCCCCGGATATGTGGACACACCCATGACCAAACAGAATAAAGGCATGTTCTGGATCGCGTCATCCGAAAAAGCGGCCCGGCAAATGATGGCTGCTATCGAGCAAAAAAAACGCGTGGCGTATATCACGCGCCGCTGGGCGCTGGCCGCCTGGGTGTTTCGGATGACGCCAAGGTGGTTGTATGAGCGGTTTTAAGGAGTTATCAGTTATCAGTTATTGGTTATCAGTGCTGATAACGGATAACTAATAACGGATAACGGATAACTACTTTTTAACCTATTCCACAATAATCTCATCCAGAAACAGCCAGGCGCCTTTGCCGGCGCCGGGAGCGCCTTCGGGAATCACGCCGAAGGTTTTGGCGACCAATTTCAGGTAGCGGTATTTGGCTTTTTTGGTTTCCAACTTGACCGTTTCGATGGCAAATCCCTGGATTTTTTCGGCATCGATATCCTGCTTCGCCAGCAGATCGAATTTTTTTCCGTCATTGGAACCGTACACTTCAATACCGCGCGGCGGATAAATCCAGGAAGCATGGTTGTACATGTAATGGGTGGTCACTTTATTGAATGCCGTGGCCGTGCCGAAGTCGATCACCGGATCGATATCATTATTGACCAGACCGACCCAGCCGCCCCAGGTTTTGGTCACGCCGGTGATGCCGTTGGTGAGACCATACTGGTCGCCGCCGTTGTATTTTTCGGGCGTTTTAGCCATTTTGTACGCTTTGCCGCTTGCCTTGTGTATGAGGTATTCCACGGTACGGACATTGCCCATCTGTTTTTCTCCTTGAAAAACAGCGGCCTTTATTTCGGTATTGTCGGTAATGCTGATGGGCGCCGCATACATTTTTGACTTATAGGAAGGGTCTTTCCCATTGGTGGTATAATGTATTTTCATGCCGGAGTCGAGGGCGCTGAGGCTTACTTTACCTTTTGAAAACGATGCTTTTACATCGAAAAAAGTTTTGGCGTAATGGACGCCCAGGGCATCCAGGCGGGTAAAATGGGTTTTGATGCGCTTAGAGAAATCCTTCCAGTTTTTCTTTTCTTTAGCGCTCCAGGTTATTTCCGCAATGGCGCAAGCGCGCGGGTAGACCATATATTCCACCTGTTCGCCGTCCTTCATATATTCGGTCCAGACATTGGCCTGTGCGCCCAGAATATGTTTGGCTTCTTCTGCGGTCAGCTCCGTCGGAACCGGTTCGTAGCTGTATGCCTTTTCCAAGGTTACCATTCCGCCGATGGCGAGTGGTTCGGAAGATGGGTCGCCCTGGTAGTAGTCATAATAGCAGAAATCGGTCGGCGTCATAATGGCGTCGTGGCCGGCTTTAGCAGCTGCGATACCGCCTTCAATACCCCGCCAGCTCATGACCGTGGCCGTGGGCGCGAGTCCGCCTTCCAGAATTTCATCCCAGCCGATCAGTTTTTTGCCGCGTTTGGCGAGCATGGCTTCGGCCCTGCGAATGAAATAACTTTGCAACTCGTGTTCATCTTTCAGGCCTTCCTTTTTCATCAGTTGCTGGCAGAATTCGGATTGTTCCCAGCTTTTTTTAGGACACTCGTCGCCGCCGATGTGAACATAAGTGCTCGGGAACAAAGCGCATACTTCTCCCAGCACGTCGTCCAGAAACTGGAAAGTTTCTTCCGTCGGGCAAAAAACATCTTCAAAAATCCCCCATTTGGTAGCGGCTTCATAAGGGCCTTTGGTGCAGCCCAGTTCCGGGTAAGCGGAGAGTGCGGCGAGTGCGTGTCCGGGCATTTCAATTTCCGGGATAACGGTAACAAAACGCTGGCGGGCGTATTCCACCACCTCTTTTACCTCTTCCTGGGTGTAATAGCCACAGTATTTTTTGCCGTCGTATTTGACCGGGCGGTCGCTGTTGTGCCCCACGATGGTCTCTTTGCGGCAGGCGGCAATGGTTTGCAGTTTGGGGTATTTTTTAATTTCGATGCGCCATCCCTGGTCTTCGGTGAGGTGCCAGTGGAACGTATTGAGTTTGTGAAAAGCGAGCAGGTCGATGTAGTTTTTGATAAAATCGACCGGGAAAAAATGCCGCCCCACGTCGAGGTGCAGCCCGCGGTACGGAAAGCGCGGCGCGTCCTGAATCAGGCATCCGGGCGCCGACCATTTGAGTCCGGGAGGGCGGGCGGCGCCTTTCGACTTTGTTTTGGCGGGCAGGGGCCGGTTGTTGATTTCTGCAGGAAAGAGTTGTCGCAGGGTCTGAATCGCGTAAAAAGCGCCGGCAGCGGTTTTAGCCCGGACGATGATGGCCGCGGGTTTAATATCGAGGACGTAACCTTCATCCTGTGTAAGCGTTTCGTCAGGCAGAATGTAAATGGAATTTGTACGGGGTTTGGTCAGTTTTTCTTTGACTCCCTGAGACACTAAGTTGAAACCTGTGCCCGATTGTACGAGTGCAATCCAGGATTGAGCAACCATTTGCCAGTCATTCAGGCCTTCCGGATAATACACCCGGGTGTCGGCGCTCAGCGCAAAACTTCCGGTCTGTGATTTAATGGAGAGCGGTTGGGGGATGATCTGGATGCCAGATGACGTTGGGGTTTGGCAGTTTGACAGGAATGGACAAAAAA
>JAYSZC010000612.1:0-3638 GCA_043738235.1 Lewinellaceae bacterium
AGTTACCACCTCAAACCATCAAACTTTCCAAACTATCAAACTTTTTTTCTACACCTTTTCAATCACAATCGCCGTTGCGCCGCCACCGCCATTGCAGATAGCGGCCAGACCGAATTTTCCGTTTTTCTGTTGCAATACATGGGTCAAAGTGGTCACGATCCGGCCACCTGAAGCGCCCAGTGGGTGTCCGAGCGATACCGCTCCGCCGAACACGTTGGTTTTGGCGTGATCGACTTCCATCACTTTTTCAAAGGCCATGGTAACAACGGCAAATGCTTCATTCACTTCAAAAAAGTCGATGTCATTTTTGGTCAGTCCGGCCATTTTCAGCGCTTTCGGCGCTGCAATAGTCGGCGTAGTCGTAAACCATTCCGGTTCCTGTTCCGCATCGGCAAAACCCCGGATTTTAGCAATCGGCGTGAGGCCCAAACGTTTCACAGCTTCTTCACTGGCAAGAATTAGCGCCGTGGCCCCGTCGTTGATGGTCGAAGCGTTCGCCGCAGTCACGGTACCATCCGGCGTGAAAGCAGGCCGCAGACCGGGAATTTTATCGAACATCACTTTTTTGTATTCTTCGTCCTGCAGAATCTGAACCGGATCACCCTTTTTCTGCGGAATGAGCACCGGAACAATTTCATTTTTAAAAAATCCGGCTTCAGTGGCCATAGCTGCGCGCTGGTAGGAATCGATAGCAAAAGCATCCTGCGCTTCCCGGCTGATCCCGTACTTCACTGCAGTAGCATCGGCACAAACGCCCATAGCCTTTTGGTTGTAGACGTCCGTGAGGCCGTCTTTGGCCAGGCCGTCGATGAATTCACCATTGCCGTATTTGTAGCCCCAGCGGGCATTCGGAAGGTAATAAGGGATTTGGGACATGTTTTCCATGCCGCCGGCAACCACGATGTCGTTGATACCCAGCATGATACTCTGCGCGCCCAGGGCAATGGTTTTCATGCCGGAAGCGCACACTTTGTTGACCGTGGTGCAGGGAATATTGTCGGGCAGTCCCGCAAAACGGGCAGCCTGGCGGGCGGGCGCCTGGCCCAGGTTGGCACTGACAACATTGCCCATCAGCACTTCATTCACCTGGTCGGGTTGCACACCGGCTTTTTCCAGCGCACCTTTAATAGCAATGGCGCCCAGATGGGTAGCGGAAATACCCGCCAATACGCCGCCGAAACTACCGATAGGGGTACGAACGGCGGAAATAATATACACTTCTTTCATGGTGTGGATGGTAAAACTTGGTTAGAGGCTGCAAAAGTAGGGAGTTTGTGCGAACCGCATAGTATAAAGGCTTCTGTTATCAGCAGGATGGTCATTTTTCAGGTATTGACCGGCGTACTTCACTATTTCATATAACACACACAATCAATTATTTACATAGAATTTTACCCATCTGACACCCTCGCTCCCGAATTAAATTTGAAGCCGCGCCGGCAAACTCTTGTGCAGCCGGGAGAAGCCCGCTATGTTTGCCGGCTTAAAATCAATTACCATGTCAAAACTTGCCAAATTCATTGCCGGTGAAGCGCTCAATCTTTCCGTCGGCTACTTAGCCGGACTCTCGGCTTCCATGCTGGTTTCCGAGTTTTTTGTAAAAAAAGGATTGGTCAACCTCTGGGGCCTGGCCGCAAAACGGGATGCGCTAAAAAAAGACACCTACGAATGGTTGATGTTTATTTCGTCCTATTTGATCGGTCTGATCGTCATGGTTCTGGTTAATTATCTGCTGCAGCGACTGCGCAATCAGAAACCGGCGGAGGCGGCATAAAAGGCAAAGAGGCAAAAAGCAAGGGGCAAAATCGCCAAAATATGGTTGAAATTGCCCTTTTATTTCCCCTCCATAAAACGCGCTTTTTCCAGCACCTTCTCTTCCAGCGCTTTTTTAAACAGTACAATTCTTTGCAACAACGCATCGTCTCCCGTTGCCAGCATTTGGGCGGCGAGGATGCCTGCATTGCGGGCGGCGTTGAGTGCTACCGTGGCTACCGGTACACCTTCCGGCATTTGCAGGATGGAAAGAATACTGTCCCAGCCGTCAATCGAATTGGAAGATTTTACCGGAACGCCTACCACCGGCAAAGGCGAAATAGCGGCCACCATTCCCGGCAAATGCGCTGCACCACCGGCGCCTGCAATAATGACGCGGATGCCGCGCTCATGCGCCGTTCGGGCAAATTGAAACATCCGCTCCGGTGTGCGGTGCGCGGAAACGATCGTCATTTCAAAAGGCACTTCGAGTTCCGTCAACACATCCGCCGCTTTTTGCATAACCGGCAAATCGGAATCCGAACCCATGATGATAGAAACCATTTATTAGAAGTGAGAGGTGAGAGGTGAGAAGTGAGAGTGAGAGAGAGTGAGAGAGAGTGAGAGGGTTATAACTTTTGGCTTTTGCTGTATACTTTCAGGGTGTTTTTAACGAATTCAGCCTTTTTGAAAGCCTCATCCAGTGTTTCTGCGGTGATGCTCACATGACCCATTTTCCGAAAAGGGGAGGTCAACGCCTTGCCATACAAATGGACATGAACGCCACTGATCGCCAGACACTCCGCCACGCCTTCGTAATGAACCGGGCCTTTGTGGCCTTCGGCGCCCAGCAGGTTGAGCATCAGTGCAGGCTGTATCTGTGCGGTATCGCCTAACGGCAGATCACAAATAGCGCGCAAATGCTGCTGATACTGACTCGTCACGGCGCTGTCAATGGTATGGTGGCCGCTGTTATGCGGACGAGGCGCCACTTCATTGACCCACAACTGCCCGTCGGCACAAAGAAACATCTCTACGGCCAGCAAACCGCAAATATCGAAGGCTCGAATGACCTGCTCGGCCAGCACTTCCGATTGCGCAGCGACCAATGCGGAAATCCGTGCCGGGCAAATTAATAACTCCACCAGATTGGCTTCCGGGTGAAAATCCATTTCAACAGCCGGAAATACCGCCACTTCGCCGGATGTATTTCTGGCTGCTATGACTGCAATCTCCGTTTGTATCGGCGCAAGCGTCTCTGCGAGACAAGGTCCGGGCAATAACCTGGTTTTCAGGTCTTCTGCCGTCCGCAGAATGGAAACGCCTTTGCCGTCATAACCGGCTGTACGCGATTTTTGTACAAAAGGCAGGCTCCAACGCCCCGATTCTACGGCTTCCAGCAAGGCCTGTTCGTTTTCAAACAACTCAAACGGCGCTGTGGGAATGTTGTTTATTCTGTAAAATTCTTTCTGCCGGCCTTTGTCCTTGATGATGTCGAGCGCCTCCGGTGAAGGATGCACCATCTTGCCCATTCGTTTCAATTCATGCAATGCCTCCGTATTAACATGCTCAATTTCAATGGTTAATACATCTTTATCCTGCCCAAATGCCAGCACATCGTCGTAGTTATTAAAATCACCCACGGTAAATTCAGCACACAGCCGCCCGGCCGGGAAATCAGGTGATGCATCCAGAATACAGGTCTTAAAATCCCAGGGCGCTGCGGCAAGGCAGAGCATTTTACCCAATTGTCCGCCGCCCAGAATACCGATCTTTTGTATGGTTGAAAACATGGGGCGAAGGTACAGTTTTTGATCGTGGCAGGAATAATTGGGACGCAGATTTCTCCGTGTAGAGAGCCCTCGTAGGAATAATGGCAACGCGGA
>JAYSZC010000613.1:0-3636 GCA_043738235.1 Lewinellaceae bacterium
ATCCTTTAAATCCGTGTTCCATTACGCTACGAGTCCACTATGAAAATTATCTCCCACCCAATCTTCCTCGAACACGACAACGGGACCCACCCCGAAAACCGCAAACGCCTGCTCGCTTTCGGCGACCTGACACCCGAGCCGCTGCTGCTCGACGGTGAGCCCTACCTCGAACTCGTACACCCGCAAGCCCATGTCCAACTCGTGCGAAAACACTGCGAAAACAGCCAGAACCTGGACGGCGATACCGTGGTAAGTCCGGGTAGTTTCAAAGCTGCAACTTCCGCCGTCGGGGCAACTATTATGGCCATGGAACGCGGCGATTTCGCGCTGGTGCGCCCGCCCGGCCACCATGCCTACGCGGAAGAGGCGCACGGGTTTTGCCTTTTCAACAACGTCGCAGTAGCAGCACAACTTGCTGTTAATCAGGGCAAAAAGGTGCTTATTTTCGACTTCGACGGTCACCTCGGCGATGGCACGATGGATATTTTTTACAACTCCGACCAGGTGTTGTACTGGTCGATGCACCAATACCCGGCTTACCCCGGCAACGGCGCTGCCCATGAAATCGGCGCGGGCAAAGGCAAGGGATTTACGTTCAATGTGCCGCTGCCCGCCGGAAGCGGCGACGATATTTTTATGCACGCCGTAGAATACATGCTGCCTGCCATCGAGCGCTTCAACCCCGACGTGGTGGCAGTATCTGCCGGTTTCGATGCGCACCAGTTCGATCCCTTGTTGCAATTGCGCGCAACAGGGCATTTTTATTATAAAATTGGCAAACTACTGGCTCAAACCTTCCCCGGAAAACTGTTCGGTGTGCTCGAAGGCGGTTACGACACCGAGGAATTGCCTAAATTGGTGCGCAATTTTATCGCAGGTGTCAACGGCGAACCCATGCCATTTCACGAGGCTGGCACCTCCTCGGGTATGCGCATCTGGGAAACGTACGAACTGCACCTGCACCTGGCGGCTTCTTATTTGATGAAATACTGGAAGTTTTGATTATGAAAAAGGCCCTCGATCATTTTTTCCGCCCACAATCCATTGCCCTGATCGGGGCCACGGAGAAAGCCGGCAAAATCGGTCAGGCCTTATTGCAAAATCTCCAATCTGCCGGTTTTAAGGGCGACATTTTTCCGGTAAATCCCAAATACGACAGCCTCAATGGCCTTAAATGTTATGCCCATGTGGGCAAACTACCCGCTGTGCCCGATTTAGCCATTGTGGTGACGCCGGCAGTGATTATTCCCGGTCTTATAAAAGAATGCGGCAAAAAAGGTATCACTTCCGTGCTGGTTTTATCCGCCGGATTTAAGGAAGCGGGCGACGCAGGGGAAAACCTGTTTCGCGACCTGAAAGCGCAGGCCAAGGAATACGGCGTGCGGCTCATCGGCCCAAACTGCTTAGGCCTGATAACGCCCTCCATCGGACTGAATGCCACATTTGCGCCGGCCATGCCGGGGGCAGGGCGCGTGGCGTTTATTTCGCAAAGCGGCGCGATGGGCAGCGCCATCCTCGACTGGGCGGCCGAAAAAAACGTGGGTTTCAGCCACTTTGTGTCGGTCGGCAACATGGCCGATGTCAGTTTCCACCAGTTGATCGACTATTTCGGTTCGGACAGCCACACCGCCTGCATCCTGATTTATATGGAAAGCCTGGTGAATGCCCGCAAATTCATGTCGGCAGCCAGGGCTTTTGCACGTTCCAAACCCATTGTAATTCTGAAAGCCGGGCGCAGCAAAGAAGGCGCGCGGGCCACATTTTCCCATACCGGCAGCATGGCGGGCAACGACGCCGTGTACGACGCGGCTTTCCACCGGGCCGGGGTGATTCGCGCCGGTACCGTGCAGCAATTGTTCGACTGCGCACAGGCGCTGGCCATGCAGCCGCTACCCGCCGCCAACCGGCTCGCGATTGTGACCAATGCCGGCGGGCCGGGTATTTTGGCTACCGACTGGCTGATACAACGCGGCGGTGCACTGGCGACTTTGGAACCTGCCGTTTTTACCCAACTGGACGAGATCATGCCCACCGCCTGGAGCCGCTCCAACCCGCTGGATATCCTCGGCGACGCGACACCCGAATTGTACCGCGCTGCTTTACGCGCCTGCCTCAACGACCCGGGTGTGGACGGTGTGCTCTGCATCCTGACCGCGCAAAACATGACCAACCCAACCGTATTTGCACAGGTCGTCGTAGAAGAATCCCAAAAAGTGAAAAGCAAACCCGTTTACGCCGCCTGGATGGGGCTGCGCACGGTGCGCGAAGGCCGCGATTTTTTGGAAACCAATAAAATTCCCTGGTATCCTTTTCCCGAACGCGCCGTCGAGGTGTTTATGAAAATGGCAAACTACCGCGAAACGCTCGAACTGCTGCACGAAACGCCGCCCGACCTGCCTATCGACCTCGATTTTCACCGCGAAGCTGCCCGCAAAATCGTGGAAAAAATCCGCAAAAAAGGGCGCACGGAACTCAACGAAAGCGAATCCAAACAACTGCTGGCCTGCTACGGCATTCCCGTCAACAGCGGAAAAACCGCCAAAACCGAAGACGAAGCCGCCACTTTTGCCCTGGAACTCGGCCTGCCGGTGGTCATGAAAATCGAATCGCCTGACATCTGGCACAAATCGGATGTCAACGGCGTGCGTTTAAACCTCGAATCGGAATCCGATGTGCGGCGGGCCTACCATTCGCTACTGGAAAATGTGCAAAAAAAACGCCCCGATGTCCGCATAGAAGGCGTTTTGGTAGAAAAAATGTGGGATGTGCAGCATGAATTACTTATCGGAGCCGTGAAAGACGCCGTATTCGGCCCCGTCATTGTGTTCGGTCTGGGCGGTTCGGCCACCGAAATCTGGCAGGACCGCGCCATTGCGCTGCCGCCGCTCAACCTGGCGCTGGCCAAACACCTCGTGGAAGGCACCAAAATCAGCCACCTGTTGCACGGCTACCGGCACCTGCCCGCCGTGCCGATGGATTTTTTGCAAAATGTACTCTGTCGCTTCGCCTATTTCCTGATGGATTTTCCAGACATCCGGGAAATCGACATCAATCCCTTCGCGATGAATGCGGAAGGCGGCATCGCGCTCGATGCGGCCATTACGCTCGAACGCGACCCCGGCAAACAGCGCGAACAGTTCAGTCACCTGAGTATTTTGCCCTACCCTACCCAGTGGATCAAAAAGGTGCAACTCCGCAACGGAACCAAGGTGCTGCTGCGACCCATTCGCCCGGAAGACGAGGCCCTGGAAGCTAAACTAGTGGAAAACACCTCGAAAGAATCGCTGTATTTCCGCTTTTTCGGCTACCTTTCCGGCCTGACGCACCAGATGCTCACCCGTTTCACACACATCGACTACGACCGCGAAATGGCGATTGTGGCCGAAATAGAGCGCAAAGGAGAAAAGGAACTGATCGGCGTAGTGCGCATCGTCGGCGACGGCTGGCGCGAAACGGCGGAATACGCCATCTTAGTCACCGACGCCTTGCACGGACAGGGCCTCGGCGGCATCCTCACGGATTACATCCTCGACATCGCCCAGGAACAGGGCTACCGCATGGTATACGGTTCTTTCCTGAAAATCAACGGTGATATGCGGCGGCTGTTTCAGCGCAAGGGTTTTGTGATACGGAGCA
>JAYSZC010000614.1:0-1496 GCA_043738235.1 Lewinellaceae bacterium
TGTCCTTTTTCTCATTTATGTCTCGGTATCTTAACGCTTTCATACCACAAAGGTAAGTGCGCGTTATTTTACAACCCTAATTCTGTATACTATCTAATACACTTAAACATTTTTCAACAATGAAGTATTATTTTTTCGCCTTTGGCGTATTCATCCTCATCGCCCTTTCGGCCTGCAAACAAGACGGGAAAAACAGCGGCAATTCGCTCGATCAGACCAATGCAAGCACCCTTTCCGGTTACTGGGTTTCCATTGATTTCTGCTCGCGCGCAGGCAAAGCCGGCTCTATCCTCAAAACGATCAATGGCAGGAACAAACCGTATGCTTATGCATTGACTTTCGACGGCGGCAATCCCGACAGCGTAACCTGTTATAACGGATTTGAAAGCTGGAAAATGCACGTTACCTATGAAAAGGATACCCTCGAAATCAAAAATGCCAAAGGGGATCGCTCTATTTATATGGTGTATGACCCGGCAACCAATCAAGACCTGACCATGTTTGACGGTACCAGCGGAAGCACGCAGATCGACCGCTTTACACTTTCCAAAGCCAAAGTGAAAAATGGATACTCGGCTTTCCAAACGGCCATTAATATCAGCATGATGGCGGGCAATTTTGAATCTGTCGGTAAAGGCGCCGTCCAGGCCCGCTTCGCTGCCGATGGCAGTATGACCGGCTATAAAGATTACGACCGCTATGAATTATGCACGGGCGGCGACTGTTTTGTAATGGAAGACATGGACGTCATCACGCTGCGCAATTCAAAAAAAGAAGACGCGGAACAAATGTTCGGCTTTCGTTTCTCCTCGAAAAAGGACAGCCTTTTTCTGTACACCCTGATTAATCAGAATCCCGAAGAAAAAGATGCCTACATAACAGGCAGCATTGCACAGACCTTTTTGAGAAAAAATTCCAAATAACAATGGCCAGCGCATTAAAAAACTTGTCTCAATACGATGCTACGACGATACCGGATGCCGTCGAACTGACATTCGGTATCGTCATAGCCGAATGGAATGCCCATATCACCCATGCCCTGTACGAGGGCTGTTACGACACCTTGCTGAAACACGGGGCAAAACCGGACAATATATACACCGTCCAGGTGCCCGGTTCATTCGAACTGCCCGCCGGTGCGCGTATCCTGCACGGACAACACAAACTGGATGCGGTCATCTGCCTGGGCTGTGTCATCAAAGGAGAGACAAGCCACAACGAATACATCAACAACGCCGTGGCACAAGGCCTCACAAGCCTTAGTATCGCCACCGGCAGCCCTTTTATTTTCGGGGTACTGACGCCCAATGACGAGCAACAAGCCCTCGACAGAGCCGGCGGCCGTCACGGCAACAAAGGGGTGGAAGCCGCGGTCACGGCTATCCGGATGGCTGGTCTGAAAAAAGAAAGCACGGAGGACAAACGGAAAATAGGTTTTTGACGAACCTTAACGAATACGGAATAAAAAGAATGCGGAATACGGAATTATTTAAAAG
>JAYSZC010000615.1:0-3634 GCA_043738235.1 Lewinellaceae bacterium
TTGAAAAGACCACAAAGTGTTTCTACATTTGCGGCTCAAATTTTGTAATTACAGGAATACCACTCATTTTCAGCAAAATAGTCATGAAAAAAGATATTCATCCGGCCGGCTACCGTACCGTTGTTTTTAAAGACATTTCTACGGACGAGGCATTTCTCGGTAAATCTTGCGCGAATTCAAAAGAAACGACCACCTGGGAAGATGGCAACAGCTACCCTCTGATCAAAATGGAGATTTCGGCTTACAGCCACCCGTTTTTCACCGGTAAAATGAAATTCGTTGACACGGCCGGTCGTATTGACAAATTCAACAAGAAATTTGCCAAGTTTTCGAAGTAATTTTCCGCTTCCTGCGGTTTTTTTAAAGTCCCGATAGGCTTCGTGCGTGTTGGGGCTTTTTTATTTCTCAAATTTGCAGCGCAAACAAGCGAATTACAACTACTGGTCTCATGCTCAATATCATACTTTTTGATTCCGATGCCCGCAGCCACTTACAGCCGCTGACCAGTACGCGGCCTATGGGTGAATTGCGATTGGGCATCCTGACGCTTCGGGAAAAATGGGAGCGCCGTTTGCGCGGCACAGTCTCCTATATTACGCAGGAATACCTCCAGGAAAAATACCCGATCAATATTGAAGCTGAAAATCTTGTGATCAACGGCGGCATCATTCCAACGGAAGAGATTTGTCGCCGCATTGGTGCGATGGGCATGGGCGAGGCCTTGTTGTATGAGGGCGAACTGGTGGCGGCCCGCCTGAATGAAGCCCAGTTTGAAACCCTGATAGAAGACGAAGAAGTGCGCGAATTACAGGGAAAAGAACTGGAAAATACCATATCCGTTACGCGTATCGAACACCTTTGGGAACTGACCCGGCTGAATGCAGCGGCTATTTTGGACGATTATCAACTGATTACTTCGGGCCGGAAGTCGCAACCTGTTTCGCCTACCAACCGCTTGATCGGCCCCACACAGAACGTCTTTCTGGAAGAAGAGGTGCAAATGGAATGTTGCATCCTGAATGCACATGCCGGCCCCATCTATATCGGCAAAAACGCTGACATCATGGAAGGTACCATGCTCCGCGGGCCGGTTGTCATCGGCTCTGAAACGATTGTCAAAATGGGCGCAAAAATCTACGGCCCTACTTCCATCGGCGCAGGTTGCCGCATCGGCGGCGAAATTGTGCGCTCGATCTTGTTTCCCAATGCCAACAAAGCGCACGACGGTTATCTCGGCGATTCTGTGCTGGGCGAATGGTGCAACCTCGGCGCTGCCACCAACAATTCCAACCTGAAAAACAACTACTCCGAAGTAAAACTTTGGGATTACGATACACAGCGTTTTGAAAAAACGGGCGAACAGTTTGTCGGACTTATCATGGGCGATCATTCCAAAAGCGGTATCAACACGATGTTTAATACCGGTACTGTTGTGGGCATTTTTGCCAATGTGTACGGAGCAGGGTATCAGCGCAATTTTATTCCAGACTTTAGTTGGGGCGGCACCGATAAAGGGTATCGCAGCTATAAATTTACGGAAGCCTGCGAGACGGCTGCTATTGTGATGTCGCGCCGGAATATTCCGTTTACGGACTTTGACAAAGCGATTTTGTACCATGTGTACGACCAAACGGCGCCGTTCCGTTCCTGGGAAAAGTAGTATTTTCTGTCTGCACTACTATGAATTTAAAATATGACCTGCGCGGGGTTTCGGCCTCCAAAGATGAAGTACACGCCGCTATTCAGCACCTGGATAAAGGTTTGTATCCCAATGCTTTCTGCAAAATATTGCCCGATTTTGCCGCAGGAAGCGCCCGTCATTGCAATCTTCTGCACGCAGATACGGCAGGCACTAAAACCAGCCTTGCCTATCTCTACTGGCGCGAAACGGGCGATCTTTCCGTTTGGCCCGGCGTAGCCCAGGATGCGATCGTTATGAACCTCGATGATATGGCCTGTGTGGGCTGCGTCGACAATATTTTGCTCAGCAGTACGATTGGCCGCAACAAAAACTTAATCACCGGCGATGTCATCGCAGCTGTGATACGCGGCACCTCCGATTTTGTGGAAACGATGCAACGGCATGGCATACATATCCACCTGGCAGGTGGCGAAACCGCCGATGTAGGCGATATCGTGCGTACCATGGACGTGGGTTTTACGGCATTTGCCCGTATGAAGCGCAGTGAAGTACTGGTCAACCGTATCCGCCCGGGCGATGTGATTGTCGGACTGGCGTCTTTCGGCCAGGCCACTTACGAAACGGCATACAACGGCGGCATGGGCAGCAACGGCCTTACCGCAGCCCGGCACGATGTATTGTCAAAAAAATATGCTGAAAAATACCCGGAAAGTTTTGATCCGCATCTCCCGGAATCTGTTGTTTATACTGGTAATCAACAACTTACAGATTTAATTACCCTGCCTAACAGCGCCGGCGTCCAACAAATTACATTAGGAAAACTGATCCTGTCGCCAACCAGAACCTATCTTCCGGTGTTACAGGAAATCCTGCAGCATCACCGAAAAAAAATACACGGCCTGATTCACGTTACCGGCGGCGGACAAACGAAAGCGCTCAAATTTGTCAAAGATGTACACCTTGTCAAAGACAATCTATTTGAACTGCCGCCGTTATTCCGCCTGATTCAACAAAGCAGCGATACCGACTGGCGGGAAATGTACCAGGTTTTCAACATGGGGCATCGTTTGGAGATATATGTATCGCCCAAAAATGCGGATGCAGTTATGGCCGTTGCTGAAAAGTACGGCATTGAAGCCCGGATCATCGGTCGCGTCAAACGGGCGCAGGGTGAACGCGTGACGGTGAAAAGCCCGTATGGCACATTTGAATATGACTAAAAGGGCAAAATTGCAAAGGGCAAAAAGCAATGTAAATCAATGCGTTACAGAAGATTTAGTATTAGATAGTTTTGCACACCTAAACTACTTAAGTGAAAGAATTTTGAATATAGATTTCATAACAGGATGATAGCGGGTGGTACAATCGAAACGTGCTATGTGAACTATCTGATCTTCTATGTATCTATGTGGTAAATAAATTTTAGCATAGACAAAGCCATGAGAAAGCATTTCTTTTTTGTTCTTTTTACCCTTGCCATTGTTGCCTGTAAAACGAACCCTGTTCAAAAGATCGCCCAACTCGAACAACAACTGATCGTCCTCGATAAGGAGTTTGGCGGCGCCAAAGTTGTGGATAAAGAAAAGGCCCTTGCATTTATTCGGATATCGGAAGAACTGGCTACATTGGTACAAACTACTGATCCTGATAAATACGCCTCCGTGTTGCTCAAAGCAGCCGGCCTGGCAAAAACCATTGAAAATCCACAAAAAGCCATCGAATTGTATGGAAAAATAGCGAACGACATGCCTCAACATGCCAAGGCGCCGACCGCTCTTTTTATGCTGGCTTTTGTATATGAAAATGACCTGAGCGACCTCGCTACTGCGAAAACGACGTATGAGTTATTCCTGGAACGCTATCCCAATGATCCCGATTTTGTGGACGATGCGCAAAATTCCCTGAAAATGCTGGGCAAATCGCCCGAAGAAATCATCCGGGAATTTGAAAAAATGCAGGAAAAAACGCAGTAAGATTCTGCGAAGGGATGAG